>JBARKD010000626.1:0-14056 GCA_049800615.1 Acidobacteriaceae bacterium
GCGCTGCACCTGTTGGGGGCTCCGTCGCCGTATCATTGCGGTCGGACCGGGGTGATTTCCAGCGCGGATTTAGACCCTTCAGAACGGCACCTAGCACCACTGCACATCAAGGTCGTTCTCTGATACAACACAAAACGGCTACATCATCTTCACCGCACAAACGCGAAATTTGCTGACAGCCGCTGCTGCAGGCGACGGAACTGATTCTCTATTGCATCTACTTTCCCGTGAGCACAATGATTCCCCTTCGCAGCTTTGGCAAGACAGACGTAAAGATTTCTGCGCTGGGCCTGGGTGGCCACCACCTAGGTGCAGCCAAAGACGAGGCGACCGCGGTTGAAATCCTCCAACGCGCGATCGACGGCGGCATCACCTTCTACGACAACTGCTGGGAATATAACCGCGGAAAGTCAGAAGACTGGCTGGGAAAAGGTCTTCGCGGTGTGCGCGATCGCGCGTTTGTGATGACCAAGGTATGCACTCATGGCCGGGATGCTTCGCTGGCCATGCAGATGCTGGAGCAGTCGCTGCGGCGGTTGCAAACCGACCATCTGGATCTGTGGCAAATTCACGGGGTGACCTTCCAGAACGATCCCCAGCTATTCATTCGATCCAATGGCGCAGCCGAAGCAATGCACAAGGCGAAGGAACAGGGCAAGGTCCGCTTTGTGGGTTTTACCGGACACAAGGATCCAGAGATTCATCTTGCGATGCTGAATACGGGCTTCCCTTTCGACGCCGTACAGATGCCTCTGAACCCCTTTGATGCCAACTTCTTTTCGTTTGAGCAGAAGGTGTTGCCGGTGCTGAACGACCGGGGAATCGCGGCGCTGGGTATGAAGCCAATTGGGGGCCACGGTGAGCCCGTACAAAAGGGCGTTTTCACGGCAGAAGAATTGCTTCGTTATGCGATGAGCCTGCCGGTGGCGACTACCATCTCCGGAGTTTCCGAACTGCCGATCCTGGAACAGAATCTGCGCATCGCCGAGAACTTCACGCCACTCTCCGCAGCTGAGATGAAGGCCCTGCGCGACCGCGCCAAACCATACGCCGGCGATGGCCGTTTTGAGCTTTACAAGACATCGATCAAGTTCGATAACCCCGAGGCGCGCCTTGCTCACGACTTTCCTCTCGACATGCAACAGGCCGAGGTGAAGCAAATGGTCTACGCGACGCAGAACTCGGGCAGACCTTTTCCGCAGGTATCAGAATAATTTCTAACGAACAGGGATTTCTGGTGAAAACAAATGTCAACGGCGGCGAAAGCCGTCGAGCTTTCTTGAAGGGTGTCGCTATGACTGGTGCAGTCTCCGTGATTTCCGCAGCCTCCGCTACAGGGCAGAACAACGGACCCGGCGGCCAATCAACGCCCATAGTTCCAAATGGGCCTGCAGAGAAAGGCGGCGTTGCCACCTTCCCGGCACCGCAGCGCGCCATGGGCAAGACCGGTCTTCAGGTTTCCATTCTAGGTGTTGGCGGCTATCATCTGGGCACGGTTTCCGGGCAGCCGGAAGTGAATGACATGGTTGCGAAAGCCCTGGACCACGGGATCAACTTCTTCGACAACGCGTGGGAATACTACAAGGGAGCAAGCGAAGAGCGCCTGGGCACCGCGCTCAAGGGAAAGCGGGATAAGGCGATCATCATGACAAAGGTTTGTACGCATGGACGGAAGAAAGACATTGCCATGCAAATGCTGGAGGAATCGCTCACCCGCCTACAGACCGATCACCTTGACGTCTGGCAAGTACACGAGGTTGTGTACTACAACGATCCTGAAAAGTGCTACGCGCCGGACGGCGTTCTGGAGGCGCTTGCGGCAGCCAAGCAACAGGGCAAAGTCCGCTTCGTTGGATTTACCGGGCACAAAAACCCTTCTATTCATCTTGCGATGCTCAACGGTGGCTTTCCCTTCGACACGGTTCAAATGCCCTTAAATCCCTTCGACTTCACTTATCGGAGTTTTCAGCGGGAGGTTCTGCCGGTGGCTTCGGGTCGCGGCATGGCGGTGTTTGGAATGAAGAGCATGGGCGGTTCGGGAGAAATGATTTCACAAGGAGCGCTGACTCCGACCGAGGCGCTTACCTTTGCCATGAGTCTCCCCGGAGTATCCACAACGATAAGCGGTATGGATTCAATGCGGGTTCTTAACCAGAACCTCGAGATCCTGCGTAATTTCAAGCCGCTGTCCGAGGATCAGATCTCGGCGCTGCGCACCTACGCCAAGCAATTTGACGATGGACGCTACGAGCTATTCAAAAGCAGCGTGAAGTACGACGGGGATCTTGGCCGTCAGCAACACGATTTTCCTACTGCGGCCGAGCTGCCCGCGTAACAATCAACATTATGCGAGTGTCAAATGGCCGTCACTTTCGGGGGCCATTTCCCTCCGTTCAAAGCCCTCGCAAAGCGACACAAATGTAGAGGACACCACCCTGCGGTACGTAATGTTTGTCATGCTGCCGCTCTGGGTCTTACCCGGCATCGCAGACTGGTATTGAAATCGATCCTGCGGACTGGACTACTCGGGAAATTGCGCAAAGTCAGGCTCATAGAGGGTGAGATGCCAGATGGCGGCATGATAAACGGTGCGCCGAAGGCAGCCGGCTGAGGCGGAGCCTGAAGAGCCCCGGTTGATCAACCGATCAATAGACCGTCTTGACTTTCGGCTCTCGCTCCCAAACTCGTCCCTCCGCCGATTTAGCCAGAAACTCCTTCGCATTCGCATCTATCAGAATGCCACTGTCACCTACCACGCCGGCTGCGTCCAGCAGGAGCTGTGCGCTACTGGTAGCTCCGATGACCTTGCAATGGGCGAATGCATCATGCACCCACGCCACTGCCGCAGCTTCTTTCAAAAGCATCTTCACGCCCTCCTCCGACACGGCAACAAACACCGCATCGAACAACACGGAGGAGCCTCCAGCGAGCTGAAAATCACCTTCGATCAACTTACCGTCAAGACCCATAGCTCCGCCGACCTTTGGTGCCACCACCGCGAAATCGGCATGCAATTTCTCTGTTGCCGCTTTGAGTTCATTCACCTGGCGCACATCTGTTCCGTCCGCGACCAGGCAGCCTACTTTGCGGCCCGCCAGTGTCTTTTTGCTGTTTGTCAAGATGCTCAGAGCCGGCGATGCCGCAAGCTCCGTGCGTGCTTTGACAGTAGTGGGAACGGGTTCAATCTTGCCCTGCAAGCCGAGGCCGTTCGCAACCCGCTGGGCAATTTGCGGATCTACATTAGCGAGTTGACCCACCATGCGCTCCCGCACAGCCTTGGTGTCAACCTTGCTGAGCTCGAACACAAACGCGGAAACGATATGATTCTGCTCCGGTACGGTTTGCGAGTAGAAAAACTGACGCGCTTGCGAAAAGTGATCGGCGAACGACTCGGCGCGAACCCGCAGCTTGTCGCCCTCCATACGCTGGGCAAAGCTGGTCAGCCCCTGGTGCGGGTCCTGCCGGGGAGTATCCGGCTGAAGGGAACTGGGTGAATAGTTCACTCGTCCTTTGGGAGCCGTCATCTGCATGTGACCGTCGCGTTGCAAGTGCATCACCGGACATTTGGGCGCATTTACCGGGATCTGCTGGAAATTGGGACCACCAAGGCGGATAAGCTGCGTGTCCTGATAGGAGAAAATACGGCCCTGCAGGAGCGGATCGTTGGTGAAATCAATACCCGGCACTACGTTCCGGACGCAGAAAGCGACTTGTTCCGTCTCGGCAAAGAAGTTGTCCACGTTGCGATCAAGCACCAGGCGGCCCACGATCTGGAGCGGCAGCACTTCCTCCGGAATAATCTTGGTAGCTTCAAGAACGTCGAAATCAAAGTCGTTTGCAAACTTTTCGTCAAAGAGCTGGAGACCGAGTTCCCACTCCGGAAAATCGCCATTCTCAATGGCGTGCCAGAGATCCCGACGGTGAAAATCCGGATCAGCTCCTGAGATCTTGAGTGCCTCATCCCATACCACCGACTGCATGCCCAGCTTTGGGCGCCAGTGGAACTTCACAAACGTCGCGTTGCCCTTTGCGTTCAAGAAGCGGTAGGTATGGACGCCAAACCCTTCCATCATTCGGAAGGATCGTGGTATCGCGCGATCCGACATGATCCACATGAGCATGTGCGTCGATTCGGGCATCAGGGAGGCAAAATCCCAAAAGCTGTCGTGAGCCGTTTGTGCCTGCGGGAACGCACGATCCGGCTCCTCTTTTGCGGAGTGGATCAGGTCGGGAAATTTGATTGCGTCCTGAATGAAGAATACGGGGATATTATTCCCTACCAGATCCCAGTTGCCTTCCCTCGTGTAGAACTTTACGGCGAAGCCGCGGACATCCCTGGCGAGATCGCTGGAACCCTTGTTGCCGGCGACTGTGGAGAAGCGCACAAAAACGGGAGTCTTTACGTTTACCTCGTTGAACACAGCAGCACGTGAGATGCCTTCGAGCGAGTTGGTCAGTTCGAAATAGCCGTGTGCTCCGAAACCTCGCGCGTGCACGATCCGTTCGGGGATTCGCTCATGATCGAAGTGTTGTATTTTTTCAAGCAGCACTCCATCTTCAAGCAGTGTAGGACCCCGACCCACGGCCTTCAGGGAGTTTTCATCATCGGCAACAATGGCGCCCGTCTGTGTGGTTAACGCGGGATGTGTACCTCCGGCGAGTTGATGCAACTCCCCGCCGCTGCCTGTCGAGACTTGCTCCTCGACGGTCTTTTTCCTCGACTCTTGCGTCTTCTTTGGCATACGTTTCTCCTTTTCCATGGGCACTAGTGAAAACTGCGGAGTGCAACTGCAACTGAGTGTCTGTCGTTAGGTTTAGCGGGCCAATCCAATCGAGACCGCCGCGCAGTCCTTTAGGGGCTGATCTTTGTAGCCGTCTCGGATCGCTTCCAATAGAGCAATCGCAGCCTTAGCGCCACCGAGATGGACGTGCAGATACTTTGACAGTGGATCGCTCATCGAGAATCATCCTCTAGTCGGGCTTAGATGCGCTGCAGCCTATCGGGACTTCCGCCTTTGCAGGAAGGGTGCCCGAATCCGCTAGCGCTCGAGTTGTTTTTCCAGTCGATGATCATGTTGTCGTTGTGATCGGGACTAGGCCCCATCGGAACAGCATCAAGATGAAGTTCGTGACGAACCTTCCAGGCAATCACGTGATCGGTGAATGACGTGTCTCCGCTCAAGCCGAGACCTCCCACGATCTTCCCTGCGGGCTATAGAGGGCGAGTCCGCCGCCGAAAACTATGATGCCGCCAACAGCCTTGCCAATCATGAGATCGTTGGGCTTCCGAAGGAAACCGCCTCCCCGAAAGCCGCATTTGGAGTTAGGTGGAGCGCTGGTAGCCAGGTTATGCAGGCTTTGGCCCGGGTTGGGTGGCGGCGAAAACATTAGCGGTCGAGAGCGTATGGTTGTTGCCGCTCAGTCCGTTCGCGGTATTTGCCTTCTCCGCGGCAATCAGGCGGCTGCCAGGCCATTGATCCCCTCGGGTTTCTATGGTCGACAGTCGAAAACCAGCCTCTGAGAGTCTTGGGTCTTTCCCACAACTCCGTGAGGCGCTGCTCGATTGCGAGCATACTCATTCATGGCTCCGCATCGGAACGCTGCGAGGTTGGCCTTGTCTTACGAGGATGCGCACGATCTACCGCGCAATACCGAGAATGATGCCGAAGAATTTCATTGGGGTTGCACAGTATTTGGAGAATGCCGCAGACACTGTTTGCATTAGTGAGCGTTGCAACCATCAAAGCTATGCTTGGCACAATATGGCGCTAGTGAGGAACGGCCGTCCGAGATGCGGCGGTTCCTTAACGACGAGAACAGGCAGTTACTGGTGTGGCAAATGATCGAAGAGGAAGCTACGACGGACACCCTGGTCCGTAGCGGGTGATTGAAGCAACAGATATATACCCTCCACGCGTCAGAGACGATAACGAGAATACCGCGATTGTGATACGCGCTGCTCCCGCAATATCGCATACGGCAGGCCGGCCATAGTCAGCGCAGCCTACCATCCTGCTGAACTCAGACCAATCTTCATTAGAACCTGGATGCGTCAGGATGGTAACCGGGGAATCCGCAATTATTTTGCGCTTTGCAGCGGTGAAGAGATGGTTTCCAGCGACTTGCCGGCGGCTTCTACCCCAATGAAGTACTCACAGACGGCGCCGGCCAGCATGAGCAGGGCGCCTAGAAGATAGCCCATGCCTACGTGGGTGCGGGAGTGGCTGGCGATGAGAAAGCCAAACAGGAGCGGTGCTCCTACCCCGCCCACCAGGGTTCCCATCGAGTAGAAAACGGCGATGGCAAAGGCGCGAATTTCAAGGGGAAAAATTTCGCTCACCGTCAGATAAGCGGCACTGGCAGCAGAAGAAGCGATGAAAAATATCAGGGTGAAGCAAACGCCAAGTCCGCGGGGACCTAACATTCCGTGGGCAAAGGGATAAATGGTTCCGAGTAGCAGCAGGCCGGCAGTCCCATAGGTTGCGGTGATCATCGGCTTGCGGCCGATCTTATCAAAGAGCGGGCCGAGCACCATCGGTCCTAGAAAGCTGCCGACGGCGAAAGGCAATAGGTACCTGGGAAGGTCGTCGTTGCTGACGTGAAAGAAGGTCTTCACCACCAGCGCGTAAGTGAAGAAGACAGCGTTGAAAAAGAAAGCCTGCCCGACCATGAGGGTGAGAGCCAGAAAGGATCGCTGGCGATTGTCGCCCATCATGTTACGGAAAATTTCTTTGAGGGGCGTGTGGTCGCGAACGGTAATCTTGAGCTTATCTCCTTCAGGCGCCGGCAAGCTGCCTGGGTTTCCTCTCGAAACCGTGTCTTCAATGTCGCTTACAACCTTGTTCGCCTGCTGTTCGTAGCCGCGAAGCATCAGCCAGCGCGGGCTTTCGGGAACATAAAGGCGAAGTATCAATACAGCGGCGCCGAGACTGCCGCCGACTCCGAAGGCATATCGCCAGCTATGCGCAGCAGACAAGCCGTGGCCATGAAGAAGGAACATGGCTGCCAGAGAACCGAGGGTCGCCCCCACCCAGAAGGTTCCATTTACGACCAGGTCAACGGTGCCGCGCACCTTACCGGGTATCAGTTCATCCACGGCCGAGTTAATGGCGGAGTACTCTCCGCCAATACCACAGCCAGTAAAGAAGCGGAAAATGGAGAAGCTCAGATAATTCCAGGAAAAGGCACTCGCAATGGTGGCCAGTGAGTAAGTGGCGAGTGTAACCAAAAAAAGCTTTCTGCGACCCAGACGGTCAGTCAGGTAACCGAACAGGATTGCACCCAGAACGGCGCCGGCAAGATAAAACGTCGCTGCTGAGGTGACCTGTGGATCGGTGAGAGAAAGTCCATTCTTGCTCTCGAGCACGCCTGAGAGTGAACCGACGAGAGTGACCTCGAGCCCGTCCAGCAACCATGACGTGCCAAGTGCTGTAATGATTCGAGTGTGCCAGCGGCTCCAGGGAAGGCGATCGAGCCGAGCGGGTACGTCGGTCTGTACGATCTGGTTTTCGCCGGTGCGCTTCTCGGTGTTTTTGTCCTGCTCACTTACCTTAGACATTGCTCTCGTTCTTTATGATGCTGATCGCGCCGTTGCGTTCAAGAATCGCGTACGCGACGTCGTGGATCGAGCTGACGCCTTTGGTTCTGGCCGCCGCCATCACATCTTCCGGGTCGATCTTCATGCCGTGCAGCACTTCGTTTTGCCACTCGCCGTTCTTCAAAAGTGTGAGCGGGGTGCCATCCACAGCCGCTCCAAAGCGGGGAAACTTACTTTTGATGGCCGATACCCCCCAGTGCATGAGCCCAACGGTCAAAATTGCAGTCGCGCAATTGGTGATGGACCGGTCTTTTCCCACGGTGCTCAGAATGATGACGCCGCCAATGAGAAAGACAATGACAAACTCAAAAAGCGTGAGTTGGCCGCCAGGTCTGCGGCTCAGGACGCGGACCACCAGCAAAAGAAACAAGTACCCTAGTACAGCGTGAATGATGGTGGCCACGAGAGCTTCCTTAAGGGACGACGAAGACTTTGGCGTGGACCTGCTCTGCACCGGCAACGCCGATGGTGAATTCATACATGCCCGGCCCGGATGGCTGCAGTGCGAGATCCACCGAAGCCGGGGGCTTTGATGCAAGAAAGGTGTAGGTCAGCCCGCCTTTCCCGACTTCCGATGCCAGCGGAGCGGGAATGACGCGCTGCGTGCCCAGCCCCTGCACCAGGCTTTCGCTGATGTAGAGCTTGATCTTTCCGTCTACAATCGCTGATTGCCCGAAGCGGATACTAAGGATCGACGGCGACTCCGTTCGTTCAATACGTTCGTACTTGACATCAATCGCGCCATCCGCAGATCGACGCTCGGCTTTGGCGACCGGCCCGCGTCCGAACACTCCACATAAATCGAGCACAATGATCAAGGAAAAGAGGATCCAAACAAAATTCTCGAAGCGCCACCACTTGCGCTGAAAATCAAGATCCTCTCCAACCTCAATCTCGTTGTTGACCTTGGAAACGGATTCTTCCACCGGTTGGGAAAATGACTTGGCCGCCATCAGTGCTCTCTAAGCCTTTCGAGGAGTTGCTTGCATGGGAGAAATACTGATTTCACCGTTGCGCTCTAATACCGCGCGGTCCACCTGCCCCAGCGTCTTGAGTCCCGAGTCTCGCGCCGAGGTCATCACGTCGTCGTCGCTGATTCGCATATGGCGAAGCGTATGGGTGCGCCAGGCTTTGTGCTCCAGGAGAATCAGGGGTGTTCCATCCACTAGACGTGCCAGGCGCCGCGACCTTGAACGCGCCCAGGCAAGCGTGTAATGAGCGAATCCGATGGTGATGATCTGGCATATAGCGTTGGTGAACGAGACCTCGTCCCCAACCATCGCGGTCAGCGCCAGACCTCCGATGAAGAAGATGAGTACGAACTCAAAGGGAGTCATCTGCTTTCCTGGGCGCCTGCCAACGATTCGAACGACAAAAACCAGAAAGAAGTATCCAACGAATGCTCGCACCACGGCACCCATAAAGCGAAACCTCGAAACGGCTCAGCGCTGAAGGGGCTGAACTTTTGAGTGCACCTTCAAAAGCCATTGCAAACAAAGCTGGCGCGGGAGGTGATCACCTGGGTCGCTCCCGCATCCCAGCTTACGCGAACCCTGACTGTCATCTCAGGCAGCTTGCTTCGCCATCGAATTCACTTGCTTCGAGATCGAGGTTAATTTTTTGTCCGCCTCTTTCTCTTCCGCAAGCGTCTCTTCAAGAAGTGCGGCCACCTCTGAAAGGCCCAGGGTATTTGCGAAATCGCGTGCCGATCCATAGCCGGCCATCTCGTAGTGTTCGACTCTTTGCGAGGCCGCGATGAGGGCGGCGTCACGAAGCGTGCCTTCGTCCGTCTCCTCAAGTACCTCTGAGCCTTCCTCCAGCACGCCCTTCATCCCGACGCATGTTTTGCCAGTCAGCTTCTTCCCGACCAGTTCGGCGATCTTTTCCAAACGGTCGACCTGGCCTTTTGTTTCCTCGAGATGGCTCAGGAGAGCATCCTTTAACTCAGGTGTGGAAGCGGCTTTGGCCAGCTTCGGAAGCGCCTTTACAATTTGCTTTTCGGCAGAGTAGAGGTCCTTCAATTCGTCTATCAACAACTCCTGCATCGTCTCAACGCTCATAACTCCTCCATAAGTTTTAGTTAGATCTTCGTCGACAAGAGGCCGTGGACGGTCGCCTTCGCACTAGGGGTAGGGATGGCATCTATTCCGGATGTGTTGCATCTCCTGCTGCCGGCGAAGCGACAAAAGTGGAATAGTTGGTCTTTTCTTCCGTTACGTCAAATGGCCCATCCATAGGCGCCCTGGTGTCCTGGTTCTCGTAGCTGTGAAGCCGCTTTGGGAGATGCACCCAGCATCATACGTTGGAGGATGGGATCACACCCAAAGGAGGAAAGCCCACGTGAAAGAAAACGATAAAAAGCGCAGAGAGGCAGAACAGCACCTTACAGGGGAACTGGCCAATCAGGCTAGGCAAGAGCCTGGGAGTGAGGCGGAAGCCGAGTCGAAGGAAAAACGGGCTCAGGCGGAAAAGGAACTTCAAGACGTCAAATGAAGGGACCAGGCCGCGCCGGCGTTTTGTCGGTTCAGCGGGGCATTCTACGGCGTCTTGATCATGCATGTTGCTCCGAGATCCGGCTCAGGTAAGCGATTTTCTGAGTCTACGACGGATCGAAGCAGTAAAGATGAGGCTAGAACTTGTGCCATATATGGGTCTGCGGCTTCTGGTTGGACCCTGAGCCCCGCTTCGAGGGCGGGTCTCATGCGTGGCCTCTCCGAAATTTTTCTAATTATGAGACCAGTTCTAGCCACCAAGACACTTCGGGCAAGGTTAACCCTTCAAATTGGAACATCGCGACATAGTTGTCATCGATGCCCCCGTGGGGAGCCTTGAGACGATAGGGCAGATACTACGGGCGATGCCGCATTCGGGCCCGCCGACAACTACGACGGGTCAATCGAGGGCTAAACGAAGACCCGTTTGCTTCTCCCCGGTCGTCTGCTACATCAATGTGCGACCCTCATTCCGTTCTTTCCCGGTTCCGCAGTCCATTGAAGATTATCGTCCGTGGCTGTACCTTCCATTGCGGTATCAATCCATACTCAATTGTTGGGATGTGATGCAACGGCAGGAGCTGAAATGCCAAATCCCACAAGGCGCGGGGCTCCGCTTTTGTCGTCCTGGCATTATTCAGAATCCCGAAACTTCGCGAGACCGCCGTTTGCATCCAACCTGACGTACTTTGCTCGTGGCTCGCCGCCCAGCTGCTTTTGGAGTGACCCCAGGATATGCCGACGATTGCCCCTCTAACTCCAGAAGCTGCATGGCTTCAAGCCTTGCGGGGCATTGTGGATTGGGAACCACCTCTCGTGCCCACGCTCGTTCTGGCGCCTCATCCCGATGACGAGACTCTCGGTGCAGGTGGCTTGGTCGCCAAACTTTGCCGGGCAGATGTTCCAGTGACTATCGTCGCAATCACGGATGGCGAAGGCGCCTATGCCGATACGCCCCATCTAGGCGCTACACGGGTCCTGGAGCAGACCGAAGCTGTCCGTCGTTTGGGCGTCCCGGAGTGCTGGATTCACCGCCTTCATTTACCGGATCGGGATATCTCGCGCTATGAGGACGAGCTCGTGGATCTGCTCGCACCCCTTGTTACCGGAAACATGCATCTTGTGGCGCCATGGCAGCGGGACTTTCATCCCGACCACGAGGCAGCGGGAAGAGCAGCAGCGCGAGTTGCTCAATGGAAGAACTTAGCTATTACTTACTATCTCTTTTGGACCTGGCACCGAGGCGAGCCGAGCATGCTTGACGGGCTTGGCGTTGTCAAGCTTGTGCTTAGCGACTCGGATTTGCAGTCGAAGCTCTACGCACTGCAGGCGCACGTCTCCCAATTCGAGCATGGAGACGGCCAGCCCATCCTGTCGCCAGAGCTGCTTGCGCCCTCTCAGCGGGCATTTGAGGTCTACATCCGGTGATTGAGGACATGAAATTCGCATCCTCCGCCGCTTTTTTTGAAGCCAAATACCAGGAGAAGGCGGACCCATGGGACTTTTCAAGCAACCTCTACGAATTGCAACGGTACGATGCGATTATCAGCGCGATCTCCCATCAACGTTACGCTCGCGCTTTTGAGCCGGGTTGCTCCATCGGCGTGCTCACGGAGCGTCTCGCGGCCTACTGCGACGAAGTATATGCAATCGATTTTTCGTCCATCGCGGCCGTACAGGCCCGGGCGCGGTGCGCGCATTTACAACAAGTGAAAATTGATTGTGCGGCCTTCCCAGGGGGAACGCCGGCGAAGGATTTCGATCTCATGGTTTTAAGCGAGATAGGATATTACTTCACGCTGCAAGATTGGCAACGTATATCCAGCGCGCTCATCGATTCCATCCCCAAGGGCGCTACCGTGCTCGCCGCTCATTGGCTAGGCCAATCGCAAGACCATCACATCTCTGGGGATGAGGTGCACGAGATTCTCCTTGCCCACGGAAAGCTCCGCGTAGAACACATGGAACGTAACTCGAACTTGAGGTTGGATCGCCTGGTACGCGTATGAGTACTCCTTGGCACGTCGCCATCGTGATACCGGCTCGTGACGAACAGGAGCTGCTGCCACGTTGTTTGCGCTCCATTCAGAATGCCCGCCTGATGCTGCCCTCGCATATAACCAGTGACCTGATTGTTGTCGCCGACGAATCGACAGACGACACCATCAAAATCGCGCGGAACTTCGTTCAAGATAAGGGCACTGTGGTTGAAGCCGAAGTCGGCTGCGTCGGCGCCGCTCGTGCACTCGGCGCTCAGCGCGCAGTGGAACGATACCGTGGCGCCCGGAATCGGTGCTGGCTGGCCAATACGGACGCCGACTGCCTGGTGCCCGCGACGTGGTTACTCGATCAAATAACCTTGGCAAACGCCGGATTTGCCGCCGTAGCAGGGATCATTGATGTGGACTCTTTTGCCGAACATGAGTCCTTCGTTTACGAACGTTTTCGGCTTTCGTACCTGATTCACGCCGATGGAACCCACCCCCACGTTCATGGAGCCAATCTTGGCGTGAGAGCGGATGCTTACCTTCAAGCCGGCGGCTGGCGGGACCTCTCCACTGCGGAGGACCATGATCTGTGGCGGCGTCTCCAAAGCGGGCGGCATAGACGTGTATCAGATGCGCGCCTATGTGTCGTAACGAGCGGAAGAAGGGTCGGTCGAGCTCCGTTTGGGTTTGCGGGTGCCCTGGCCGCGCACAATGGAGTTACAGGGTGACAGCTAGAGAATTAAGGGCGCGGTTGGCCACTATTGTCTCGCAGGAACTGCCGCTTCCCGGGGGAGGCCGCACTTCGGAGCGCCTTCGTCTGCTGGCCGACACGGCGCGAGAAGACCTCAGCCTAGCGAAATTGGCCGAAGCCCACTGGGATGCGGTGGCCATCCTCGCCGAAGCTGGACGTATCCCCGAGCCTGACGCGCTGTATGCGGTGTGGGCCTCGGAGATTCCAGGGGAGGTACTTCAACTCAAGCGAACAAGCGAGGGATATGAACTAAGCGGCAGTAAGCCGTTCTGCAGTGGAATCGGAATGGTAGACCGCGCGCTGGTTACCGTAGGCCTCCCGCAACACCTCCTCGTCGAGGTGGATCTGCGAAAGAACCAAGAGCGTATAGATGCTGATCTGGAGGCGTGGAAGGTGGACGCCTTTCGCGTCACGCAGACGGGCGCAATTACGTTTCTGAACTCCCGATCATCGCCGAACGCCCCCGTCGGCGACTCGGGCTGGTACCTTGAAAGACCAGGTTTCTGGCATGGGGCTTGCGGTCCCGCTGCATGTTGGGCTGGAGGTGTGGCCGGCTTATTGGACTTTGCACTCGAAAGCAAACGGGACGACCCCCACACCCTCGCACACCTAGGCGCGATGCAAGCGAGCGTTTGGGGCATGTACTCATTGCTTAGACAAGCAGGTGAAGAGATAGATGGCGCCCCCTGTGATGCAAAGGCCGGGCAAATTCGGGCCCTTCAACTCCGTCATTTGATCGAGCAAATGGGTGCTGAAATACTCCAACGGTTTTGTCGGGCTTACGGTCCCTTTCCGTTGTCGATGGACGAGAAAACCGCGCGACGATACCAGGAGGCGAACTTATACATGCGCCAGTCCCACGCAGAACGTGATCTGGAAAATCTTGGTCGATTAATGCATGTGCCGAAAATCACAGCATGAAGGGCTCAGGCTCTCAGCCCTTCAGCTCCGTTGGAGGCGCCGTCGAATACGAGGATGCTCATATCGTCATCGAACTTCAAGAATCGCGTAGATCTAAACCTTTAGCGCGTCACCTCTGCATCCGGGATGCCCACATTCACACATCAATTCCGTCGTCCCCTTTGCCGCCTCGCAACGAGGGCCGCAATAGCTCTGACCTTTCTCCAGAGTGCAACTACATGACGGGTGAGGGCATTTCTTTGCGTCAGCCATACTGCATCCTCATTTCGAATAGGTTGTTGTTACGAAAAATGAGATGCAGCAATAC
>JBARKD010000627.1:0-14013 GCA_049800615.1 Acidobacteriaceae bacterium
GTGCACCGCTGCGCCCAGATCAAGATAGGAAGAATCCAGAATTTGTGCGTTGGAATTTCCCGTATTGGGGGCGCATGGATCGGCGCCCGCCGGCACGAAATAAAACTGTATCTGTAGCGTATTGGAATAAACCGCGAGGGGGGCATCAAAAAACGGAATACTGACCTCATGCGAATCTCCATTGGCCTGCAGGGGTATGCTGCCCAGCTCAACCCCATTCACCCTGGAGGCAATATTGGACGATTTAGCCAAATCGGCGGAATCGGCTGAATAGCCCAGGCGGAGGTACACGTTTTGCTGCACGCCGAAGTTGTAGTCGGGTGACAGGTGCATGTAGACGGTCAGGGGATCTTGTCCCTTGATGCGGCGTTCTGCCGGTCCAGTCAGGTCGGCAAGACTGACCCGGTTGCTGTGGATCCATCGTGGTGCATCATTGGGAGCCCGGGCGGGCAAGGACACGGGTGCGTCCAGATAGGCAAGGCTCCCCGCAGTCCTCAGCTGCCCCGTCGAAAGCCCCTGGACCACCGACAGCAAATCCTCGCCGGTCTGGCCATGAATCACCAGCAACTTTCCGTAAGGATCTTTGGGATTGACCTGGACTGAGGCCCCATTCTGGTTAGGCGCAGCAGTTCCCGGCAGCTGTTCGTTTCCCATCAGCAAAACAACTGCGTTTCCTTGAGGCAGCTCGCCGACCTGTGTGTAGTAGCGGATGCCGCTATCGTCGGCCAGCGAGCCGAACCAGGACGCCAATACCCCCGCGCTCTGCAGCGAGACGGCGTCAGGCGGATGCACAAAGACGAACGGCAGCACCACCGGCGTGTTGGCAAGATGCTCGAGAAACGGCAGCGGCAGCGCAGACACCTCGGAAGCTACTGCCAGAGGCTGCGCTTCAATAGCAACCTGGCTGCTCGGGTCAATGCGGAACCATGGCG
Source organism: Acidobacteriaceae bacterium (assembly GCA_049800615.1). Classification (GTDB taxonomy): domain Bacteria; phylum Acidobacteriota; class Terriglobia; order Terriglobales; family Acidobacteriaceae; genus PALSA-350. The sequence continues at coordinate 933 of JBARKD010000627.1, forward strand.
GATTCTTTTCCACGGCGGCGGCGCAGGCGCTGTTTGCCTGGCCGGCCAACTGGACGGTAAGCTCGTTGCGGGAAAGCAGCAGGTCGGGCGGCAAAGGCACAACTAACTCGCCTGCTCCAGCGTCTCGCTCCTCCGCCGTCGGAGTAATCGAAGCGATAAGGGAATCATTCAGGCGGACGTCAGCGTAGGTGTACTGCTCCCGTGCGTTCCGGGGAATCTGATACCTCAATTGCAGCTTACCGCCGCGGATCAGCCAGCTTTGCGGAGTGGCAAACTTGAGGACTGCGCGGCTGCCCGCTTCCTGCAACAGGAAGGAATCATTGGGCCGGGCTAGAGAGCCCAGCGAGAAGGAGCGCTCCACCAGTTCGCTGGGCTCCTCCTTAGGAGCTCGCGTTGTGCTCGCGTTGGCACGCCAAAGGGCGAAGCCAAGGACGGCCAGCACCAGGACTGTGATCACCGCGACACGCACCGGCTTTAGCGGCTTAACCGGCGTGCTCAAGGGACCACTCTGGCGCCCGAACAGCAATTTCCAAAAACCTGCGGCCGACGTCTGCAGCAAGCTTAAAAAGCTGAGCAGAGGATGGTCGGGAGCGAAGCCCGCATCCCAGTCGATCCAGCGATCGGCCCGAGAGTAGAGCACCCTGGTCAACAACTTCTGCTGCCGGAGAGAAAGCGGATCAAACTGGATACGCAGGCGGCCTCCCTCGCCACCGACTACCCGGCCATACAACCGCTCCTGTTCTTCGTCCTCGGGAAATACGATCTCCACCGTTTCCCCCGCGGGCAATGAGGCGCCGGCCTCGAGAGCCATTCCGCCAGTGGATAGTTCCACCGTGGTCCCTTCATAGGCGTCGTCTCCCGCATGAAGCAGAACCGGCATCGCACACGGGATCCGCACCGCGTGTCTTCTCTGCCGCTGCTCTGCGCAAACCGACAGTGCGACGCCAAGAATGACGACATTGAAAGAGCCCCAGAACACATTCATCCAAATGGTGCCGGAATGCCCGCGATCCCAATAGAGATATCGCGGGATGGCAAACGCCAAGCCAGCCAGGTTAAGTCCCAGCAGGACCAGAAAGGGGGTTGAATGCCTCAAGTCGAAGTACCCCTCGTCCTGTGCGCCTCCCTTTTCGGTGACGTTGAAAATCCCCTTCCTGGGGCTGATCAACGCCACAACCGTAGGCAGCAGAATGTAAGGCGAGAGAACGGTCTCGTATACCTCGTTCCAGAATGAGAAGCGCTTGCTGCCCTGCATGCGGGAATTGACGATCGTGGAAACGGTGAGGTGGGGCGCTGCAAAAGCTACAATCGCCAGCCAATAGCCGGGAACATTCGAAAGACCAAAGAGCAGGTAAAAGACTGGCGCTGTCAGAAAAATCAGGCGCGGCAGCGCGTACAGATAATGCAGGGTCGCGTTGAAGTAGCAAAGCCGCTGGGCCAGTGTCAGCCCGCGCGCCCACAGAGGGTTATCGATGCGCAGAATCTGGACCATGCCCCGCGCCCAGCGGATGCGCTGTTTGACGTGCCGGGCAAGCGTTTCCGTGGCCAGGCCGGCCGCTTGTGGAATGTTGATATAAGCCGTGTTCCAACCCGCCTTCTGCAGACGCAGCGAAGTGTGAGCATCTTCCGTAACGGTTTCCTGAGCAATTCCCCCCACTTGCTCGAGCGCGCTCCGCCGCATGGTCGCGCACGATCCGCAAAAAAATGTCGCGTTCCACAGGTCGTTGGCGTCCTGAATGATGCCGTAGAAGAGGCTGCCTTCATTGGGGACCTGGCGGAACTTTCCCAGATTCCGTTCAAAGGGATCGGGAGAGTAAAAGTGATGCGGCGTCTGCAACATCCCCAGGAGGCGGTCGCGCAGGAACCAGCCGATCGAGATCTGCAGAAACGAACGCGTCGGAATGTGGTCGCAATCGAACACGGCGACGAATTCCCCGTTGCTGATGCGCAAGGCGTGGTTCAGATTGCCGGCCTTCGCTCCGGAGTGTTCCCTGCGGGCGATGTAACGCACCCCAGCCTCGGCGGCGAATTGGCGGAATTCGCTGCGACCCCCATCGTCGAGCAGGATGACGTTGAGCTTCTCCGGCGGCCAATCCATCTGCTGAGCCGCCAGTACGGTGTAGCGAACCACTTCCAGCGACTCGTGAAGGGTAGGGATCATGACATCCACAACCGGCCAATCGTCAGGATTTTCCGGCATTAACAACGGGGGACGCTGGAGGGGTGCGATGCTCTGGAAAACGCCCAGGACCAGGATGAGAAAGGTGTAGAACTCCGCGGCAAACAAGGTCACCATGAGCGTCGCGGCTGTCGGACTCACGTGGCCCCAGGGACTGTGCAGATAGTTCCAAAGGCCCGCCGTACGCCAATACGCATAACGGCTGGTGGCGGAGAGGCAGAGGAGGATCAGCAAGATGGTGGTGATTTCTCCCTGCTTTTTACGATCGATGAGCACGGCCGCTGCAACCAGCAGCACGCCGAAGAGGGCCTGCTGCTGCCACGTCATGGGGATCAATGCGACCAGCGCCAGCACTACGATGATGACGGGAACAACAAGCCACGGATAAATCGCGACCCACCAGTTGCCTGCCCTGCTCGGATGTGGATCTCCGCTCATGCGATCTCCATCTTCTCCGCCGATGTTTTCGCCAGACTCTCTTCGAGCCATTGGACCAGCTGCTCGAAGTCTTTCGTCACTGGCGATTGCGGAGCATGATCGACGACCGTCATGCCCAGAGACAGAGCCTCCGCGACAGACTCGGATTCACGCAGCGCTATTGGAGCCAGGCGTCCTTGCAAAACCTTCTCCAGATGGGTGCGAATCTCGCGATGCAAGCCCCGCGCCTCGTCAAAGCGGTTGAGAACGAACAAGCTTCGAGCGTTCTCTCCTTCCGCCAGATGTCCAAACAGTTCTTCGCAAAGCCCGAGGCTGGCGATCGATTGAACATCCGGAGTCAGCGGAATCACCACCTGCCCGGCGCGAACCACTTTGTTTTGCGTGGAACGGCCGTTGCAGGTGGGAAGATCCACCAAGGTTAGCGTCGACTCGGCTTGAAGTTGTTCGAGCCACGATGGAGTGGATGTATCCAATGGCTTGTCGCAGGGCACGTTGACGAGTGTCATCTGATAACCCGTCCGGCGGGTATTGGGATAGACGACCTGCAATCCGCCTGCTCTCAGGCGATCCAACCCGAAGTAGTAAGGGATGATGCCTTCGACGCATCGGTCAGCCACCAATAGATTGTTCAGGCGCGAGGAGAGAATGCGCGCCGAGGTAGCACACAGAGTCGTTTTTCCTACGCCCCCGGCGGCCGAGACAAACGTGAGCGTCGCACCCGAGCCGGCGGGAAGGTCTACCCGAGACCCGGCAATGCGCAGTCCTGCATTCCCGTCAAAAAGCGCACTGAGCGCGCGGCGAGGCGCGCTCACCTCCGCCGCCGGTGCTACCGCGGGTGGTTCCTGCTTACTGAGCGCCGGCGTATGTTGAGGTTCGTTCTTCGCAGGTGTTTTCTGTGGTGCGAAGGTGCGATAGCGCACGTCCCCTATCTTTGCTTTGTCAAAGAGCGCACGGACATCCTTGCCCGGGGGAGTAGGGGGCTGGGCATCACTCAAAACACACCTCCAATATCCTTTGTCAAACCCAGCAAAAGAGGCTCAGACAAGCGAATCTGAACGACTGCGGCTTGATCAGGGGGAGGGGTCGAATTATCGCGATCAGCCGATCAGTCGGCGTGAAGGACCGACGGGACAAGCCACGAACTATATCCACGTGCGAAACGGATGGAATTTTTTTTTAGAAGGAGCCCAAAGATAAACATTCTGCCAATTGACTTATCGATAACCGGGTAACTACTGCAACAGTGGAAGTAGCCTAGCATGCGTTTTCGCCGGGAAACAATTAAATTTCGCTGCGGAACAACGAAATTTTGCCGAAACGCATCTGCTCAGCATTCGCTCCGGGTTGCCGGTGTTACTTTCGTATTACCATCGCGCTGATTATGTACCTTACTAACTCGGGGGCGTTCGACATTTCAAGTTACCAACGCCGATAACTGCTTCGCGGTGGGAACATTCGGTTTCCTGACTTTATTACCCGGGCGCGTGATGACAGGCGCGCGAGCCGTGCATCCGATTAGCCGCGAATGAGTGTGACTTAGCTAAGTATTTACCTTGAGCGTATGCAGTTAGCTGTGGGCAAGTACGGATATCTAGTCCTCGAGAATGCCGTACCCCGGATAGCGTTCTGGCTGAAGTGAAGGGCTCCCACCGTTTGCAGAAGTGATCCAATCGGTTAACGCAACGAAACTGGGCCGGCCTGCCGATGGCCAGGACCGCTTTGGGTTTAGATGATGTGACTATCAGGTTACCCTTGCGTCGAAGCGGTCTCCTTTAGTGACCACTCGCAGAATGGTGGAAAGTTACCTGCTTTAAGATGTAGGGAAATGCAGCGACGAGCAGTCCTCAAATGCGCGGGTTCCTGGGGGGCGAGCGTTCTGCTGCGCACATCCGGTTTCGCTTGGAGCGTCAGCAGTGGCAATGCGAATCGGCTCGCCCTGAACCAATGCGGGTATTTGCAACAAAGCGACAAGACCATCAGTGTCCAGACAGAGGGCGAGCGGGACAAGTCGTTCCAGGTGGTTTCAGACCAGACGGGGCATCCTGTTTTCGAAGGGCAGCTGAGCGATCCCTTCGTGGACCCCGCGTCCGGCGACTCTGTGTCCCTGGCCGATTTTTCTCGTTTGACAACCCCGGGCAGATATCGCCTGGTGAGCCAGGGCACGCGCAGCCAAGCGTTTCTCATTGGCAATGATGTGTACGCCGATCCGTTGCGGTTGAGTATGCGCGCGTTTTACGGTCAGCGCTGCGGCTGCGCGGTCGACCTGGGCGATGGGTATCGCTATACCACCTGCCACCAGGCAGAAGCTTTCCATCCCAGTTCCGGGCGCACAGGCACGCTGCATAACCACGGCGGATGGCATGACGCGGGCGATTATGGCCGCTACATCGTCAATAGCGCGATCACTGCCGGGACCCTGCTTTGGGCCTGGGAACTTTATCCCGCCGCTCTTCACTCCCTGTCATTGCAAATACCGGAATCAGGCGGCAGACTGCCTGACTATCTTGCGGAGGTCCGGTGGAATCTGGAGTGGATGCTTTTCCTACAGGACCTGGACGGGGGAGTTTGGCATAAGCAGACCAGCGAGCAATTCTGTGGTTTCGTGATGCCGCAGAACGACAAGCTGACCAGCTACGTGATTGGCACCGGAGTATCTCCTTACAAGAGCACCTGCGCCACGGCTGGTTTCGCTGCTGTGATGGCCATCGCAGCTCGCTGTTACGGTGAATACGACGCTACCTTCGCTGCTCTTTGCCTGGCGGCGGCCAAACGAGGCTGGAGTTGGGCGATAGTCCACCCAGATGTGGGTTTTGCCAATCCCCCGGGCATCTTAACCGGCGCGTATGGTGACACGCAGTGTCACGATGCGATCCTGTGGGCTTCGGCCGAACTTTGGCGTACCACGGGTGATAGGCAGTATGAGCAGGCCTTCCTGCTTGCGCATCATTCATCGCCCGCGGAGACGCCGATCACTGCGCCATCGTGGGACAAGCTAGCCCCGCTCGCTTACTGGGCCTACGTTCTCACGGAACGAAAGGCCGACGAAGCTACACGCGGCCGCATCCTGGCGCAAACGCGGGCAGGGGCGCAAATCCTTCTGAACCGGCACAGGTCCAGCGGCTACGGAACGACTCTCGATACCACGGACTACTTCTGGGGCTCTAACTCTGTAGCTGCGAATCAGTCGCTGCTACTTCTTATAGCGAACCATTTGCAACCTGACAGCCACCTGGTGGAAGCCGCCCTGGGCAACCTGCATTACTTATTAGGGCGCAACTGCTTTGGTGTCTCGTGGGTTACGCATGTAGGCTCTAATCCGTTTCTTCATCCCCACCATCGGCCCAGCATTGCCGATGGGATTGTGGCTCCATGGCCCGGCCTGCTGTCGGGCGGTCCGAATGCCCAACCAGCTGACAAGGTGGCGCGCACTTTGCCCAAGCTCCCTCCGATGCGTATGTGGCTGGATGATGCCATGGCCCCCTCCCTCAACGAGGTTGCCATCAATTGGAACGCGCCGCTGGTGTTTCTGCTCGCCGGCGCGAACTCACGTATTTCCCTGATCAGCTAGTCGTTTTTGAGCGTCAAATCGCGGCGTTCGAAGATTACCGCTCCCGCCGCAAACAGCAGCACCGCTCCCACCATCAGAAGAATGAATCCACTGGGCTCCCGCAGCAGGACGGCGGTTGTGCTCAGATCACCCTGAGTCAACGTAAGCAGCAAGCGGCCAGGAGTAAATTCAGGCCACTGATAACCAATGCTTCCCAACAGGGCCAGCGATGCCAGGGACGCAGTAGATGCCAGCATCATCGGCAGCCAGGTGGAGAAGAACAGGGCCGCAGCCGCGGTCCAAATTCCTAACACCATCTGGACCACTCCCAAAGCAAATATCAGCGGCAGCGGCCGATCGATGGCCATCAGTAACGCGGTTCCGGAGATTACAAAACTGATTACATAGACCAATAAGGGCAACCACGTCGCCGTGAACAATGCAAAAAAATACTGACGTCGACCCACGGCGCGCGAGAGCACGGCGATGATGCGCCGGGAACGCTGCTCATTCCCTAACATTGCGCCTCCAGTGAACGCCACCAGCGCCAATCCGTAGAGGCACTCCTGATGCAAGACGGAAAGCACATCCTCGATCGCCGGATGCGTCTCAGGCACCAGCAGGAGCGCCGCCATACCGAAAGGCCAGAGCATCAAGAGCAGGTAGATCCACCGATTTTGGTACAGCAGCCTGCGCGCAATCTGCCAGACCTTGGACCAGGTCTTCATACACCGCTCCATTCGAGAAACAGATCTTCCAGCCTCTGCTGGAGGGGGGCAAGGCTTACGATTTCGCCTCCCGCGTTCCATATCGCTTCGATCACACGGCGCTGTTCCTGCTGCAGGATCGTCAAGCGTACAGAGGATGGGGCGGCCCCGGCGCTCGCCGCTCCCGGGCACAAACGGTCTGCCTCGGCGAAATCTATTCCGCGCACTTCGAGGGCGATTCGGTCTGACTGGCTTTGCAGCTCCCGCAGCGAACCGTAGCGAATCAGGCGGCCATGGTTGAGAAAGGCGATCCGGTCGCAGATCTGTTCCACCTCGGCCAATTGATGGGAGCTAAAGAAGATGCTCTTACCCGCCTGGCGCGCGCTGCGCAGCAATTCCCTCACCTGTTGCACGCCCGCCGGGTCAAGCGCGGCCGCCGGCTCATCGAGTATCAACAAATCCGGATCGTTGACCAATGCCTGAGCTAACGCCAGGCGCTGCTGCATGCCGCGCGAGTACTCTCTGGCATCCTTGGTGTCATTGGACAGACCAACCGCGCCCAGAAGATCGCGAATGTGCTGGGCCAGTTGGGGATCGCTCATGCCGCTGAGGCGAGCGGCCAGTTCGACACTGCGAAAACCGTTTTCCGCAAAAAAAACCGGCACGTCCGGCACGAATCCGAGGCGCGCCCGAGCGGCGGGGTCGCCAAAGGGCTTACCCAGCAGCGAACCGCTTCCGGAGGATGGACGAAGGAATCCCAAGGCGAGATGGATAGCTGTCGTCTTTCCCGCCCCGTTGGGACCTAAAAAGCCCAGAATCTCTCCCGGCTCGAGGCTCAAGGTCAGAGGGTGAAGAGCGGTCTGCTTCCCGAATTGCCTGGAGATCGCTGCAAATGTCAGCCGAGAGTTCATGGGATCGAGACCACGAGGGAGCCGCCGGCCTCAAGAGGCGGAAGGAGCCGCCTGACGCTCCATGCGGACCGTGCAGAAATCATGCGGCTGGAGCGCCGGCGGCCCGACAATCGATCTGGCGTTGGTTGATCATGCGCCAGAGCAAAAAGAGATCAGGGACTGAACCTGATCTCTTTCCTTCCCCTCCGCGATGTTCTGGATCAGTACTGGACCTTGAGGAAAATGATGACCAGCGTAAAGAGCGACAGCGACTCCATAAACGCCAGGCCGAGCGTGAGCAGGAGCAGGATGCCGGCGCGCGCTCCCGGATTCCGGGCCAACGCTTCGGTTGCAGAGGCTGTTGCCCGCCCCTGGCCGAGGCCGCAAAGTCCAGCGGCGATGCCCATCCCAACACCGGCTGCGATGGCGACCAGTCCGCGTCCAGTGCTACTCTGGCCGGACGCCTGAGCAAAGGCGGGACTGGCCAGAAACAAGACTGAGAGAGTCATGAAGAGATATTGCAGTTTGCGCATTCGTTCTCCTTGCTTCTAAAAGTTGCCGCCAGTGGGTGGTTGAGGCTCACCGAGCTGGCCCCCTCACGCTCGCGGCGTCCGCACCGGGAAGAAGCATAGTCCCCGGCGCAAAGATCTAAAACCTAGTGTTCATGTGAGACTGCCTGCGACACATAGATCAGCGTCAGCAGCATAAAAATATAGGCCTGAATCAGCGCCACCCCAAGGTGCAGGACCATAAAGATAATCGGGATGCCGATGGGCACGAGGGAGAAGAACACCAGCGTCACTTCTTCCCCGGCAAACATATTGGCGTAAAGACGAACCGTGAGAGAGAGGATGCGGGCGAGGTGCGAAACCACCTCGATAGGCAACAACAGGAAAAAAATCTGCCAGATCGGCCCGATGAACTGCTTGAAATAGCCGCCCCCATTCTCACGGATGCCCTGATAGTGGTAATAGAACCAGCACCACAGGGCGACGCCGAGGGGAACCGTGGCGACCGAGGTAGGTGCAAGTAGTCCCGGCACCATGCCCAGCAGGTTTCCCAGAAGAATAAATAGCAGCACGCAGGTAGCAAACATTACATAGCGCTGTGATCCGTGCCCGATGATCGATTCGGACTGGCCGGCGACGAAGCCGTGAATCATCTCCGCCACCTGCTGAATGGTGCGCGGCTTCTCCACGTTCAGCGACAAACGCACCAGCACAAAAAACAGCAGCAAGAGGCCGAAAACCAGCAGCTCCATGGCAAACGTTGGTGTGATGGGGGCCTGCGGGTCGTAAGGCTGGACATGCACCGCATGCAGAATCTGCGTGGCCAGATTACCAAAGTATTTGTTGAGGGCCTCAGTGATTGGATCTAAATCATGCATACGGGTGGGTCGAGCCTCATGCGGACCAGCCGCGAAACAGCCTAAGTGCCTCTATGAAAAGGGATATGAGCGCCAGGGCGAGGCCCAGGAGCAACGCCGCCGCCTTACCGTTCAAAGTTTTCAGGCTAACATAAAGGAGGCCGGCGGCGGCGGCGAGGCGAACAAAAAACCAAAACAAAATCGGGCCCATTGGGCGGGGTGCGCCCCGGCCTTCCCCAGCGGTATCCAGCCGGACGAGAACCGCGGTCATAAGCTCCCGCCACTCCAGAATACCCGTAGCGGCGATGGCGCCTCCCACCAGAAATAACAACATGGATCGCCAGCCCCATGCGGCCCACAGGATGGGAATGCCAATCCCGGCCGCGATGAGGACATTGCGCAGCGCCTGGTTCAAAACGGTCCGCAAATCCTGATCGCTAAATTCCATTCATTCCTTGTTGTGCGACAGAACGATGCGGATGGTCTGAACAAAGCCGGCGATGGCTCCAAAGATCAAGCCGGCAATATTGATCCAGTGTTGATTCAACCAATGATCGAGAGCCAAACCGATGGCCCACCCGATGACCACGGAGGCGGGCAACAACAGGCCAAGTTGAAGCAGGCTCTCCGCACGCACCAGGGATTGCAGTGCGCCGTCCTTCGATTGACGCTGTGGTTGATCGACATCGCCCATGATCTGGAACGTTCTCCCCGGCAGTTATAATACGCGGGGAGAGGCACCCATTGTTTGAGTCGGAATTCGAGTGCAATCTGTTTGCACTCCGCCAGGACAAGCTGCGCCAGATTTCCGCCCTCGGCCAGCAAACCTACCCCAACCAGTTTGTCGCTTCGCACACACTTGCCGAGGTAAGGCAACAGTTTGGTGAAATCCCCGCGGAAGTACTAGACAGCGAGCGGAAAACGGTCAGCGTAGCTGGACGCATCATGGCTATCCGCTCTCAGGGCAAGGCCGGCTTCGCGCAACTCCAGCAAGACGGCGAGCGCCTGCAAATCTACGTCCGGCTGGACGCTGTGGGTGAACCGGGCTTTCAGCTCTATAAGCTGCTCGACCTTGGGGACCACATCGGAGTTTCCGGCTATGTGTTTCGCACCCGCACCGGCGAGCTGACCATCCATGTGGATAAGATCACCTTCCTGGCGAAGGCCATGCTGGCCTTGCCGGAGAAGTATCACGGCCTGGCGGATGTGGAGCTTCGGTACCGGCAGCGTTATGTCGATCTGATCGTGAATCCCGACGTTCGCTCGGTTTTCGTCAAACGCGCCCACGTGCTCAAAGCCATTCGCTCTTTCTTCGACCAGCGCGGGTACGTTGAAGTGGAGACGCCGATGATGCAGCCCATCGCCGGCGGAGCCGCTGCGAGGCCGTTTCGCACCCATCACAATGCGCTCGACCTTCCGTTGTACCTGCGCATCGCGCCGGAACTGTATCTCAAACGCCTGGTTGTGGGCGGACTTGACCGGGTTTACGAGATCAACCGCAACTTCCGTAATGAAGGTATCTCGACCCAGCACAATCCCGAATTCACGATGCTCGAGTTCTACCAAGCCTACGCAAACTATCACGACCTGATGGACCTGTCCCAGGAACTCATCATTTACGTGGCGACGCAGGTCAACGGCACCACCGTGACTCACTTCGACGGTCATGAGATCGATCTGTCGCGCTGGCGGCGCTACTCAATGCGCGAGGCCATCGTAGAGTTCTGGCCTGAGGCCGCGGGCGGCAAACCCTCGATGGAGGATTTTTCCGCGGCTCAGTCCGTAGAGCATCTGGCGGAGAAGCTACGGAACGCGAGGATTTCTCTTGAGTACAAGCCTGGCCAGCCCGCTGGAAAAACCATCGCGGCAATCTTCGAAGCGATCGCCGAGGAGCACCTGATCCAGCCCACGATCATCTACGACTTTCCTGTGGCCGTCTCTCCCCTGTCCAAGAACAAGCCCGATGAACCGGACTGGGTAGAGCGCTTTGAGTTTTACATAGGGGGGTTCGAACTGGGGAATGCCTTCAGCGAACTGAACGATCCAGAAGAGCAGCGCAAGCGCTTTGAGCAGCAACTGGCTGAGCGGGAGCGGGGGGATACGGAAGCCCACGCCATGGACGAAGACTATGTACGCGCGCTTGCCTACGGTCTTCCCCCGACAGGTGGCGAAGGCATCGGCATCGATCGGCTCACCATGATTCTGACCGGCGCCAAGTCGATCCGCGACGTGATTCTCTTCCCGCTCCTCCGTTCCCAATCCGGGACGGCAAGCGGGCAGTGAAACCACCGCGTCCTCTCCGCGCGCTGAGGAGAGTGGCCGGAAACAGCGCTGACTTAGCCCTATTTCCTGCCGGTCTGTTTCCCGACCCGTTTCAACACCTGGCTCAGGCTGGTTTTCTCAAACTCATCCAGCAGGGCTATCATGGAGCTGGAAAAGATTTTCTCGAGCGAGCCGTTGACTCGCAAAGCCGCGGCAGCGCGGACGTTGGGAGTATGGAATAGCGATCCGGTCTCCACTGCCTTGTAAACATCTGCCAAAGATATAGCTTTGGGAGACTTCAGCAGCCTTGAACCCCCGGTCGGCCCTTTCTGGCTTTCAATCAGCTTGGCTTGCTGAAGAGAGGCCAGAACACGGCGAACCACAACGGGGTTGGTGTCCAGCTTGAGTGCAATATCTGTGGAAGTTTGCAGGGTATCCGGCTCGGAAGCGAGCAAAACCAGTACATGAACTCCGGTAGCAAATCTGCAGTTGACGGCCATCCCCGAACGCTACCATAACTGAGGCAAAAAGGGCATGACCCTGCGACCACACGTTAGTCACTTCCAAGGTTGCAGAAACCAATATAGGTAACCATGATCATTTCCGGCCCAATTTCGTACTCGTCGCAGGATCATTTGACCGTCTGCGCTAAACGGAGGACGGTTCTTGCGAATTCTCTTTGTCGGTGACGTATTCGGCCACGCCGGCCGACGTATCGTATCGGAACATCTCCCGCCCCTGGTGGAACGGCGGGCCATTGACCTGGTGGTAATCAACGCGGAGAATGCGGCCGGCGGCTTCGGCCTTACGCCGGGCATCGCCGATGAGCTCTTCGACCTGGGGGCGCACGTCCTCACCACGGGCAATCATGTCTGGGACAAGCGCGAAATTATTGAGTACATGCGCTCTGTGCCTGCCGAAAGTAAAGATCGCCCGCGCCGCTTGATACGCCCGGCCAACTATGTCGCGGGCACGCCAGGCTATGGCGTCTTCGAAGGGGAGTTGCCTTCGGGACAAACTTATGCCGTGATGAATCTGCAAGGCCGCATCTTCATGGCGAGCCTTGAAGATCCCTTTCGCGCGGCTGATGAGCTATTAAAAAAAATTCATGCGAAGGTGGTCGTGGTGGATTTTCACGCCGAGGCTACCTCGGAGAAAGTTTCGCTTGGATGGTACCTCGACGGAAGGGTTACCTTAGTAATCGGAACACACACCCACGTACCCACTGCCGATGAACGCATTCTGCCCTCCGGCACCGCCTACCAGACTGATGTTGGGATGAGTGGCCCTTTCGACAGCGTGATTGGTGTGGAAAAAGATCAGGTCATCAGCCGGTTCCTCACCGGGATGCCGGGAAAATTTGAAGCTGCCAAGGGCGACCCCCGGATGTGCGCAGCGTTAGTGGAGTGTGATGGCGCCACTGGCAAGGCACATTCCATTCAACGAATCATGCTGGGCGAGTGAGTCCGCTATCCCTGCGGTTTGCCAATCCCGGCCTTAACTAGCCGATTTCGTGGCACGCCACACTGGACGTGGCCAGCGGAGGATGGAAACTGGAGGTCTCTCCACCGCGGTCGAGACGACAATTCTATGGCGAACGAGGGGTTTGTCTTCCCAGGAAACGTAGGTAAGAGCTCGGCAGGTCGGGAAACTGCAGGTCTCTCCACTGCGGTCGAGACGACAATTCTGTGG
>JBARKD010000628.1:0-3249 GCA_049800615.1 Acidobacteriaceae bacterium
CTTCAAGCTGGTCGCGCAAGACGTGGCTGTCAGCTCCGGGCAGCACAGCTTCAATGAGGTTTTGCCCCTGATGCTGGTCCGCTATTGCGGGCCTGGCCTGCTGGGCTTGGGGGTGACCGCGCTGATCGCCGGCTTCATGTCGGGCATGGCGGGCAACGTAAGCGCGTTCTCCACGGTGTGGACCTATGATATTTACGGCGCCTTTTTGAACAAAAAGGCGAGCGACCGGCATTATGTCGCCATGGGCCGCTGGAGCACTTTGGTCGGCGTGCTGGTTTCGGTCGGCACAGCCTACCTGGTCCAGCATGCGGCCAGCATCATGGATTACGTGCAGCAGCTTTTCAGCTTCTTCATCGCCCCGCTGTTCGGCACCGTCATCCTCGGAATGTTGTGGAAGCGGGCCACGAAAGAGGCCGGCTTCTGGGGTCTGCTCGCCGGCACCGTTACTTCCATAGGACTCTGGCTATGGGTAAAGAACAACCCCGCGGCCCTGCGCTACGTGGCCATGTCCGCCGACGCGAAGGAGATGGCGGAAAACATCTATCGCGCCCTGTGGGCCTGGCTGGTGTGCGTTGGCGTCACCGTGGGGGTGAGCTACATGACCAAGCCCAAGCCGGTGGAGGAGCTGGAAGGCCTGGTTTACGGCGCTACGGCCATACCCAAGGAACGAGACGACTATTGGTACCAGCGGCCCATCGTATGGGCAGGCGCGGTGACCGCGGGCTTCATCATACTGAATCTAATGTTCTGGTAAGGATTAAGAGGATGCGTGAGACTTTTTCGATCTGGTGGTTTGCCGGCATCCTGATGCTGGCCTACGGAATAGTGATTCTCTCTACCGGAATCTGGGAGCTCGGACACCCTCTGCCCAATCCCCCAGTGTTAAGCAATCTTCATGCGCCAATCTGGTGGGGCGGGTTGCTCACTGTTTTCGGCTTGGTTTATGTCATTGGATTTCGTCCGCGAAACACCGTGAACAAGGGAAGGAAATAGTTATGGCCAAGCAGATGACATTCGCCGTGATCGTAGGCAATCGCGGCTTTTTCCCCGATCATCTGGCCAAGACAGGCCGTGAAGAGATGCTCAGGGTGCTGGGGGCGGCCGGCATTCGCACCATCGCCCTCGGTGCCGAAGAATCGAAGTTCGGCGCCGTCGAAACCCCCCGCGAAGCCCGCTTATGCGCCGACCTCTTCCGCAAGCATAGGGACGAGATCGACGGAGTAATTGTTACACTTCCGAATTTCGGCGAAGAGCGGGGAATCGTGGATGCTCTGCGACTCTCCACTCTCAAGGTGCCGGTGCTGGTGCAGGCCACCCCGGATCGCGCCGCCGATATGAAGATCTCCGACCGGCGCGACAGCTTTTGCGGCAAAATGTCGGCCTGCAACAACATGATGCAGTACGGCATCCCCTACTCGCTGACCGCCCGGCACACCGTGCAGCCGGACTCCGATGAGTTTCGCAAGGACCTGGCCTGGTTTTCCGCCGTGTGCCGCGTTGTGCGGGGCTTTGCCAATCTTCGCGTGGGCGCGATCGGGGCGCGTCCGGCCGCCTTCAACACCGTTCGCTACAGCGAGAAGCTTTTAGAGCGCAGCGGCATCTCAGTAGATACACTCGATCTTTCCGAAGTGCTGGGCAGGATCGAACGCCTGAAGGATCACGACGACGCGGTGCAGACCAAGCTGGCAGCCATACGGTCATACGTTTCTACCAACAACATTCCCCTCGCGGCGCTCATCAAGATGTCTAAGCTGGGAGTGGTCATCGAGAAGTGGATGGAGCAGACCTATTGCACGATCAGCGCCATCCAGTGCTGGACCTCGCTCGAAGAATACTTCGGCGTGGTGCCGTGCACGGTAATGAGCATGATGAGCGAAAATCTGCTGCCCAGCGCCTGCGAAGTAGACATTTGCGGAACCCTCAGCATGCATGCCCTGGCCCTGGCCTCCGAGACCCCTAGCGCGCTGTTGGACTGGAACAACAACTACGGCTCCGATCCCGACAAGTGCGTCTGCTTCCACTGCTCCAATCTGCCCAAACACTTTTTCAAGGACGTGGTGATGGATTTCCAGGCCATCATCGCGGGCACCGTGGGCAAGGAGAATACCTTCGGCACCTGCGCCGGCCGCGTGAAAGCCGGCGCAATGACCTATGTGAGATTTTCCACCGATGACTTCCATGGCCAAATCCGGGGATATGTCGGGGAGGGGGAATTTACCAACGATCCTCTGGAAACTTTCGGCGGCGCAGGCGTCGCCAGGATTCCGCGCCTTCAGAAGCTGCTCCGATACATCTGCGAGCAGGGTTTCGAACACCATGTCGCCGCTAACTTTTCCCAGGTTGCCGCCCCTGTCCACGAAGCGGCTGTCCGCTACCTGGGCTGGAAGATGTACAACCACGATGACCAATAAAAGCCCACGAATAAGAAGGAGACTTTCACTTGCCGACGACCTATAAGATTGATCCCGCTCACTCCACTGCGCACTTCGTGATTCGCCACATGATGATCACCAACGTCCGCGGTAGTTTCACCGGCTTGCAGGGTACGGTAACCTTTGATCCGGCAAATCCCGGTGCCTCGAGCGTGGATGTGATCATCGACGCGAATACCCTCAACACCGGGGATGTTACCCGGGACGGCCACGTGAAGAGCGAGGAGTTTCTCGACGTCGCCAAATACCCGGCCATCACGTTCAAAAGCAAGAGCGTGGTCAGCGGTGGCGATGGACTCTCAGTGACCGGCGACCTGGCCATCCATGGAGTGACCAAAGTGGTGATTCTCCACGTAGAGGATCCGTCGGACGAGCAAAAAGACCCGTGGGGGAATTTGCGTATCGGGGCAGCCGGATCCACGAAAATCAAGCGCAGCGATTTCGGTCTGACCTGGAACGCCGCATTGGAGACCGGCGGCATCATGCTGGGCGACGACCTGAAAATCGAGCTGGACGTTTCCCTGATCAAGTCGTAGAGGCAGCCAGTGGCAATTGTCGCCGGAGTCGATTTTGGCCCGCTGAGTGTTCGCGTTACGCTGTTCGACAGCAGCCGCGACGAGAGAGGCGGATTGGCAACAGCCTCTGCGTCTTATCCCTTGAAGCGTAAGCGGGAAGATCCGGATTTCGCTACCCAATCGCACCAGGACCAGATGGAAGCCCTGGTCAGCGCCATGCGGGCGGTGCTCGCCAGGGCCGGCGTATCCGGCGACAAGGTAGAGGCCATCGCGCTCGATACAACCGGGTCCAGCGTGGTCCC
>JBARKD010000629.1:0-4982 GCA_049800615.1 Acidobacteriaceae bacterium
GGTTATCCCCTATACCACCGCGCCGTGGCCAGGTTGTTGCGCAAACTTGGCCCCAGCAGCGTGCCCTGGCAGCGCATCGTGGGCGCCGGCGGCGAGATCAAGCTGCGCGGTGATGCTGCCGGCGAACAGCGCCTTCGGCTGCAGATGGAAGGCGTCAAATTTCGTGGCAAGCGTGTGAATATGGATGCCTATGAGCACGCATTACGCAGTTGGGAAATCCTGGACCGCTAACACAATCCGCGCCCATCAGATCATTGCTTCGTATCCTCGTCCCACTCCAGCTCACCACCGCGAAGCAGGGCAGGCCGGTCTTCGGGCAGGATCCATCGTTGCCCCACCAGGTCGTCGACGGCGGCTTTATATTGCTTCAGATAGTCGTCGCGGCCCGCGTAACGCTCTGCAATCGACTTGCGTGGATCTCCTGTCTTCTGCCTGCCCTCGGGGCTCTTCGGAAAGGGGATATAAGACCCTTCAAACCCGACCCGCTGATCGGGTGCGCCAATCGAAGGATCGCGCAGGTTCCAACCGGCGTAGGTGGCGAGGGGAACACGGATCTCCGGCAGCCTGACGCCGTCGCGCTCGTTCCCGTCCGCATCGACCTGCGGTACCAGTACCGCAAACGGTGGACCAACCTCGGGTGGCTGAACACTCAGGATCCCCTTTTGCCACTCTGGGCCAAAGTCAAGACGATATGCCTGGTTCGCCTCGTGCGCTCGATTCACTCCGGGAATGCGGGGAAATGCGTACTCGCTTAGCGGAACCAAATTTCCATCCGCGATCTTTGGATAGTTGCTCGGCGGAGGAAGCGTACCGTTGCGCACCCAGGCGTCCATATTCGCGATCATCGCCCGCCAGAAATATCTCACCGGCAAAGGCGATTCCGGCTGCTGTCCCAGCAGATCCCCCGTTCCCTTCACTGGCGGAAATGGCCCGGAAAAGTGCTGCAGCCCGGTGAAGTGGTAGATCCGCACTGCATCGGGAATCGGAACGTCCTGCTTCCCGTCGGCGCTCATGTGAATCAGCGAAGCCACGCGGCCCCAATATTCATAGGAGGTATTGGAGAAAAATATCCTGGGCACAACGTTATCTGCCTTAGCGCGATCCAGCAGGCCCGCTGTTTGGCCGCTGAGGGGATCCTTCTCCGGCTCCGCGGTGAAAGGAAAAACGTCTGTAGGAAAGAAAATCGCGGAGGTTGGTTGTGCATCCCGCGAAGGCTGTGCAAAGCGGTAGTTGAAACTTCCCCGCCCCGCTCCAGCTACGTGAGCAAGCACGCCATCGAGTGCGATCCTTCCCTCTTCATCTGCGTTGAAGCCTTCGTAGAGAAGATCGCGCAGGAAGCGCCCATTCTGCGAAATACCCTGCCCATAAACTCGCTGCGCCGGAGTAATTGCCTGAGCATCATGCTTGGCATAGGAAGCGTAATCACGGATGGCTGCGAAGCCGCCGCCGGCCACAACCGGGTTCACCACGGCATACACATATTCGTAAATCTTGCCTGGCTTGAATCCCCCGTCGAGGTGGATATATCTGTCGGAAGGAACCAGTTTGCCGTGAACCGTATGGGCAAACTGCCACTCGCTCCGGGGAATGACCGTCCGCTGCCCATCGCGCGAGGCGCGCACGGTCAGCACATTGCGTGCATCCTCGGGTGCGGCTACCGGGTACTCCGTTCCCCCAAGATGATCCCCCATCAGGTGTCCGAGTGGAATCTCGGGCAATGATTCGGACAGCATCAGGTCACCGCGCAGGAGCCCGGAGATTGTTTTTCCATTCTCTTTTGCAATCGGCGCGAAGAATCGCAGCGCGTCCTGCCCCGCGGCATCCCACTGCCACCCGAGGCTGACGATGCTATAGCCCTGGCGCAGCAGCCAGGCATCGCCCGCGTCATGCGCCAGATCCTCGTCCCCTCCATCCACCAATGCAAGAATGCGCGGGTTGCCGCGGTTGGGAACCTCCAGAATCATGGATCCGTTGCCGCGCGCTGCATCCTTCGGTGCCACCGCAACAACGTCCGCGGAAAACTCTACTTCGCCGTTCTTCAGATTTACCGCATTGCGCAAATCCACAATGTTCTGGTTGTGTGCATTCGCCACAGGAAGAGAGAAATAGACCCGCCCAACGATGCGCTCGTAGGACCCGGCATTTCCGAATTGCCTGCCATTGAGTACGGGCGTCCGGGAAGCAATTTCGACACGAAGCACCCTGGCGTGCAGGCTGACAAACGGCAAAAACAGTATCAGAAGAAGAAGGCTCGTCGTCCTCGGACGCATGCGCGCAAGCATAGCACGCGGGCAATTAGCGGGAACTGGTCGTCACGCTGGAACTGACAACTGCGGCCAGCGGAACCGCGACCGTTCCCACCAGGTTGCTGCTGCGGTCATAGACTCCGCCACGCACGAAAACAGCGCTGGCAGGAGCGTCGATCTCAAAATAAAGATTGACCCCGTTTGTTTGAACCAGCGCGTAGCGCGCGTCATCCAGATTCAGGTTCACTTGCCTCAATAGCCAGTTGAGCGCTCTGCCCTCGCGATCGAACACCAGAAGGCCGGCTTCCATCCTCACATAGCGATGACCATTGGCGGCCGTTTCGAATTGCAACCCGCGAGCCGGCATCATCAAATCCACCGCATACCGCGCAACCGCTCCCGTCAGTTCAGGATTGTCTCCCGCCGAGCTCCGGCGCGGCTGGGAACTCGTAGGCGAAACTGCACTTGCTCCAGGCGGAATCTTCCCCCGCACCACTCGCAGCGTAAGCGGAATCTCCGTCGAATCCGGAGTTCCCCTCCGCAAAAATGGACTCAGCATATCCGCACTCTGCGTGGGCAAAGGCGATGGCGCCGAAGGGCCCTTTGCATTATCGACATAGTAGCCACGGCGATAGTCCAGCAGATAGCCCGAGCGCCCCAGCTTCACTTCGATCTTGCGGAATCTCCCGTCGCTGGCTGGGTTCGTCGACGTATAGGTCAGCGTATAGAAATTAGAACCATGTGCGATCACACGGTTCAATGCATCCGCCAGGTCATTCGTCCCGTAAAACGCCGCGCCCCCGGTATCCTTCGCAATCACGTCCATCGCCGCGTGGCTGGCGTTTTCCTCCTGGCGTGAATCCTGCGGCCGGGACAGTTGGGAACTCGTCGTCCGCGAATCCGCACCCGCATCGTAAGCAGAATCCGTGGACACACCAGCGGCCCCGATCGGGTAAATCGCCATCTGCGCCGAAGCGAGCAAAGCATCTGTCTTGCGCACTTCCTGTTCATCATCCCGTTGCGCGGAAAACGGGTCAGTCAGCCCGGGGGTGGGAAAGATGGAAAGGGGAAACCCACCGGAAAACCAGACCACGTTTTTCCGGCCGGCAAATCCGCCGAGATAATGCGCCAGATCCTGCAATGCTTGCAACGTAATCTTCAGGCGGGCCTCGCTCCGCACCGAAGCCTGGCCGGCCATGAACTTTTCCAGCGCTTCCGCCGTATCCTCGCCGTGAGCCTCCCTCATCGCCGCTGCCGTCTCCTGGGCGACGGCCGTTTCCCCATTCGACTGCAGCAATTGCGGAACCTGCTTCCCCACTCCGTTCTTCTTGTCGTTCACCGCTGCCGCCAGCACCTCCGGATCGTCGCTGAAGCTCTGTATCAATCGCAGTTGTGTTTGCAGTGTAAAGATGGCGATCTTCTGCCCTGCTTGAGGCTTCTTGAGATATTTGAGCACCTGAGCCTTGACCCGGCGCTGGTCATCGAGCGGCGTGTTCAGCGAGTCCAGTACCAGCACAGTTACAGAATCGATCTGCTGCCCCCGGGGAATATTGGTGAAGAGGTTCGGCGTCGGCTCCGCTGGGCTCACTCGGGTCGGCTGAGATGTCGTGTGCTCCTCGAAATTCTTGATGGTCTGCCGAGTTCCATCTTCCGAGACCAGAAAGTCCTGCTGGCGCAGACCGGTCAGCGGCCGGTGCTTCTTCCCGGTAACTACGACATCCACAACCACGATCCGCGCATTGGCCCGGAAGACGTGGCTTGCGTTGTCGCCGGGCGCGGCGGTCTGGCTGTAACCAGGCTTGACCGGCGACATGGCGGAAGCTCCCAGCAAAACCGCCAGGGCAACAAGCGGCCAAAAGCGCCGGGCATGCTGCTGAAAAACGCCCCGAAGCACCGCGGTCTCCCCCACTTCTACATCCCTAGCAGGCTACAGAAGTGGTTTGAGCCTTGACAAGTACCACCGAAAAGCCACATCAGGGTTTGGACCGCATCGCAGCTTCGACTTCATCGGCCGTATGCGGGAGCTTTTCCCCCAGGTTAATCAGCTTTCCCTCTTCGTTGACATAGAAAGTGTCTTCAATTCGAACGCCGATTTTCTCCTCGGGAATGTAAAGACCCGGCTCGATGGTGAATACGGAACCGATCGCGAAGGGCTTCTCATAGTCGTAAGGATCGTGTACATCGATGCCGACGGAATGCCCCAGGGTATGAAGAAAGTATTGCCCCAGCGGTGCGCCGTGGAGATCTTTGCCGTGCGTATTGATGTAGTCGAAGGCGACCTTGTCGAGCAGCGTTTTGTCCGCGTCCGGTCCACGCAGCAGCACGGAACCCATCTTCGATTTTCCCGCTACGAACGCCTCCCGCGCCGCTTGCTGCGCACCGAGCACGATGTTGTAGATTTCCCGCTGGCGGTCCGTGAAGTGGCCATTGATGGGCATGGTCCTGGTCAAGTCGCTGGCGTACATCGAATATTCCCCCGCCGCGTCGATCACCACCACTTCCCCGCTGGCCATGAGCTCGCTGTTTTCCGAGTAGTGCAGAGTCGTGGAATGAATGCCGGAGCCAACGATCGCAGGATAGCTCGCCCGCTCGCATCCTTCAGCCAGCATCGTGCCCACCTCTAAGCCCGCGATGGTTCTTTCCCACACACCGGGTTTGATTGCCCGCATCCCGGCAAGTTGAGAAGCGATCGAGGCATCCGTGGCCTTGCGAATCAGCTCGATTTCGGCAGCGCTC
>JBARKD010000630.1:0-11507 GCA_049800615.1 Acidobacteriaceae bacterium
ATGTGGGATGCGATGCAACGCTCCGGCTCCTGGGGAGCCGTTAAGCCGGGAACGATCCTCGGCGCCGACGGGAGCGGGACCGTTGCCGCAGTCGGTTCCCGTGTAACCCGCTTCCAAATAGGCGAGCGCGTTTACTCCTACAGCTATCACAACAGCGGCGGGGGATTCTACGCGGAATACGTCAGCGTTCCCGCCGACAGGGTTGCGCCTGTTCCTGCGCGCATGGAAATGAAGGTCGCCGGCGGCATGCCGTGCGTCGCGCTCACCGCACAATCCGGACTGGAAACCTTGAAAGCATCCCATGGTCAAACGATTCTCGTTTTCGGGGCCAGCGGCGGTGTTGGTTCCTGCGCAGTTTGGCTGGGCTCCGAGAAAGGCGCGACCATCGTAGGCACAGCAAGACCGGATGCGCAGGAGTATGTTCGCTCGCTGGGTGCAGCCCATGCTGTGGATGCAGCGTCCCCGCAACACGAAGGTGTGATACGCCGGGTAGCGGGTGACGGTTTCGACGCGGCCCTGATCGCGGCGAATGGCGACACCCTGCCCGATTTTTTGTCACATCTGAAGGATGGGGCGCCGGTGGCCTATCCTAACGGTGTTGAGCCTAAACCTCGACTCCACGCACACCGCGTTTCGGCTTTCGATGGCGAGATGTCGCGGGAGGCATTCACCCGGCTCAATGCGAGTATCGGCTTACGGACCCTGCCGCTCAGGATGCACAGTTTTTCGTTCAAGGACGTGGCGGAGGCGCACCACCGCATCGAAAAAGGGCACGTCGTGGGTAAGATTGTTCTGCACATTGCGGCCTAACCAGAAAAAAGGCGGGGTGCTACCCTTGGCTGCATAGCTTCATGCAACATCGCTGCTTCAGGTTGACGGCCAGGCGTCACCATTTCTGATTAAGGAAACGAAGATTCGATCGGATATGGCCCGCAACCGGTTTATGGTCTTCCTGGTCCTGCTGACCTTCTTTGTCATATCTCTGATCACCAACATTCTCGGGCCGATCATCCCGGACATCATCGGCAATTTTCATGTAACTCTGGCCGCCGCCGGTGCTCTCGTCTTCTCCTTCTTTATTGCCTACGGAGTCATGTCCATCCCCGCGGGATTTCTGGTGGAGCGCTTCACCGAGAAACCGGTGATGATTTTCGCCTTCGCGGCCGCCACCGCTGGCTCCCTGAGTTTTGCCCTCGTTCCGGGATACAAAGTCGCGGTAATTTCCCTCTTTGTGATCGGTGCGGGAATGGCGATCCTTCAGGTTGCCATCAACCCTCTTCTACGCGTCGCCGGTGGAGAAGAACATTTTGCCTTCAATAGTGTCGTGGCCCAACTGGTCTTCGGTTGCGCCTCGTTTTTCAGCCCTTACATCTATTCCTACCTGGTGCTGAACCTGAACCACTCCCCCAATCTCCTCCTGCGGGAGTTGAGCCGCGTAACCCCCGCTGAGCTGCCCTGGGTTTCTCTGTATTGGATATTCAGCGCGATTTCCGCCGCCATGATTCTTGTCTTGTGGGCGTCGCGGTTTCCCCGCGTCCAACACACTGACGAGGAGCGCCCCGGCACTTTGCAAACCTACACCAGCCTCATGCGCCGGCGGCTGGTGTGGCTGTACTTTTTCGCCATCTTCGCTTATGTAGGGTGCGAACAGGGTACTGCCAACTGGATGTCGCAATTTCTCAGCCAGTATCACCATCTCGACCCTCACCAAGCCGGCGCTGCCGCCGTTGCCTGGTTTTGGGGGCTGATGACCGCCGGATGCGTTGTGGGAGCGTTGTTGCTCAAACTGTTCGACGGCCGGTGGGTGTTGATCGGCGCTACAACCGGCGCTTTCATCTCTCTTTCCCTGGCGCTCTTTGCCTCCGGCCCTATCGCGCTAGTCGCTTTCCCCGTGGTGGGCTTTTTCGCTTCCGTCATGTGGCCCATCCTGTTTTCGCTTGCGCTCAATTCTCTCTCGCAACATCACGGCTCCTTCGCCGGCATTCTGACTACCGGAATTGTGGGAGGTGCAGTCCTGCCCGCGGTAATCGGGCGAATTGGGGACCGTTTTGGATTGCGCGGTGGACTGCTGCTTCTCTACCTGGCCTTCGCTTTCATCTTCAGTGTCGGCTTCTGGGCCAGGCCTCTCGTCAACAACGCGACTCTGCGCTTGAAACGCTCGAGCCTTGCTCCACAGGCCTGAAACAACATCTGCGCCCCATAAAGAATCAAGTAGCATAAAACGCATACAGCCATAAAGGAGCCGCGGGAATGCCGACCCATCCTCTGGAACCGCTCACTTCACCAGAAGTTCAGACCGCCGAGAATCTGTCGCAAGCGCAACCGACCCATCCTCTGGAACCGCTCACTTCATCGGAAGTTCAGACCGCCGTGAAACTGTTGCAGGCGCAACCGTTCTTCACCCCGACGACGCGGATTATCAGCATCATGCTCAAGGAGCCGACTAAGGCATTTGTCTATGCCTGGGATGGCGCCGGACCCGATGGCAAAGTTCAACGGGAGGCGATTGCTGTTCTTTTTGACAACGCCACGAACTCCGCGGCTACCGTGACCGCCAATCTCACCTCCTGCACCATCGTGAAATTTGCTCCGGCCCCGCCCAACGCACAACCTACGCTCTCCATCGATGAGCAGGTCGAGTGCGAGCAGGCTGTCCTGGCCAGCGAAGAATTCAAGGCCGCTCTCAAAAAGCATTACGGACTGACGGATACGTCCCTGGTGATGGTAGATATCTGGAGCGCCGGCAACTACGGGTCGGAAGAAGACCGCACACGCCGCTTGACCCGGCCTCTCTGCTTCCTTCGCAGCGATCCCACAGACAACGGCTATGCCCGTCCCATCGAGGGTATCCGCCCCGTCGTGGATTTAAACCTGATGCAGGTGATCCGCGTGGAAGAGTATGGCAAGTGGCCTCTGCCTCCGAACCCGGGCAATTATTCGAGCGAGAGATTGAAACATCCGCGGACAGACATCAAACCCCTGGTCATTACCCAGCCGGAAGGACCCAGTTTCACCCTGGAAGGAAACCAGATCGCCTGGCAGAACTGGAATTTTGTCATCGGTTTCAACGCCCGCGAGGGGCTCACGATCCATCACGTTCGCTACGCCGACAAAGGCCGGATGCGCCCGATTCTCTTCCGCGGCTCGCTCACCGAAATGGTTGTCCCTTACGGAGACCCGCGTCCCACGCAGGCTCGCAAAAACGCATTCGATGTCGGCGAATATGGCATGGGCATGTGCGCAAACAGCCTGCGTCTTGGCTGCGACTGCCTGGGCTACATCCAATATCTCGATGCCCACCTGTGCGACAGCCGTGGCCGCGAGCTGACCATCCCCAACGCCATCTGCATTCACGAAGAGGACTATGGTGTTCTGTGGAAGCATACCGATCGCCGCTTGCCGGACACCCCTGAAGTCCGCCGCTCACGCCGCCTCGTCGTCTCTTCCATCTCCACGGTTGAAAATTACGAATACGGCTTCTTCTGGTACTTCTACCAGGACGGCAACATCCAGTTTGAAATCAAGCTGACCGGAGTTTTGTCCCTCGGCGCTGCCCATGATGGAGAAAAGCCCATTCACGGAGCCATGATCGCGCCCCTTTTGTATGCCCCTAACCATCAGCACTTCTTCAATGTCCGCCTGCATCTTGGCCTCGACGGAATCAACAACACGGTGCAGCAACTGGATATAGCCGCGGACCCCGTCGACGAATCCAACCCGTTCGAAAACGCGTTTCGTCTCGCGGAAGTGGACCTCGAAACGGAGAAACAGGCCAGGGCCCGGCTGAACGTAGAAACCGCAAGAACGTGGAAGGTCATCAATCCGTCAGTTAAAAACGCAGTGGGTAATCCAGTCGGTTACAAGTTCTTTCCCGGCGACAACGCGCTTCCCTTTGCTTCGCCCAACGCGTGGTGGCGCAAGCGTGCCGGATTTGTGAATCATCACGTCTGGGTGACGCCGTATCAGGAAAGTGAGAAGTACGCGGCGGGTGACTTTCCCAACCAGAGCCACGGAGGAGACGGGCTCGTGAAGTGGACCGAAGCAGACCGCCCGATCGCCGATTCCGACATCGTTCTCTGGTATACCTTCGGGCATACCCACATCCCCCGCCCGGAAGACTATCCCGTCATGCCGGCGGCGTACATCGGATTCCTGCTGAAGCCCAACGGGTTTTTTGCGGCAAACCCCGCCAACGATGTGCCTCCCTCGGAAACGGCCTCGGCTCATAAAGCCTGTAACCATTGCTAAGGGCTTGGTGAAATCGAGCACTCAGAGGGAATGGACCCTCAGGCCGCGCGATGCGGCAGCACCCAGTTCGGCCGGATGTAGTGGCAGGTGTACCCGTTCGGGTAGCGCTCCAGGTAATCCTGGTGCTCCCGCTCCGCCTCCCAGAAAGGCGTCTCAGGCTTGACCTCGGTCACCACTTTGCCCGGCCAGATGCCGGAAGCATTGACGTCGGCGATGGTGTCTTCCGCGATTCGCTTCTGCTCCTCACTGGTGTAGTAGATTGCCGAACGGTAGCTTAAGCCCCGGTCGTTTCCCTGCCGGTTGAGCGTGGTCGGATCGTGAATCTGAAAGAAGAACTCGAGCAGCTTACGAAAACTCATCTGCTGCGGGTCAAAAACGATCTCGATGGCCTCGGCATGGGTTCCGTGGTTCCGATAGGTGGCGTTCGCAACATCCCCGCCGGTGTATCCAACCCGCGTCGAAATGACTCCGGGATAGCGGCGCAGAAGGTCCTGCATACCCCAAAAGCAGCCGCCGGCCAGAATCGCCTTTTCCTGGGAGATGGACATTGTCTAGTTCTCCTTATTGGCTTCAAACAGCTTGATATATTCGCCGTAGCCTTCGCTTTCAAGATCATCGACGGGAATGAAGCGCAGAGAAGCTGAGTTAATGCAATAACGCAGGCCCCCGGCGTCCTTCGGGCCATCGTCAAAAACGTGGCCCAGGTGGCTATCGGCGTTGGCCGACCGGACCTCCGTCCGGACCATTCCATAGCTATTATCTGCCAATTCCTCAACATTTTCCGGGTTTACCGGCTTGGTAAAGCTCGGCCAGCCGCAATGGCTGTCGAATTTATCGAGAGAGGTGAACAGAGGCTCGCCGGACACAATATCCACGTATAGGCCGGGTTCATGATGATCCCAAAATTCATTCTCGAAAGGGCGTTCCGTGCCACTCTGCTGCGTAACCCGGAACTGCTCGCGGGAAAGGCTCGATATGGCGTCAGCGTCTTTTGTGTACTTGGTCATTACAACCATCCTTGCCGGTTCGATCTTCGGCAATCCATTCGATCCCGCAAAGCAGGAATTGGATGCAACTCCAGTTTAGAGTAGACTGCGGCGCGATAAGCGGACTTGAATGGGGCCGACAGCGCCTCCGCGGTCCTCAAGTTCCCCCCGCACCGGGCCGGGTGACCCAGCAGTGGGGCTGGACAACGGAAACGCCGCTGCGAACCTCAAATACCTTTAGTTTATGAAGCAAAACTCAAGTTCGGCGTCCGAGGATTCCCCTTTAGCCAGCAGCGCATCCCCGACTTTTCCCTCGTTTGCCGAGGACCGGTTCGGCTCTGAAGTGCAGGGAGAGTCCAATACCGCGGCCAGCCTCATCCCGCTCGAGGAAGCAGAAGTCCTGCATGCATCGCTGAAGGCCGGCTCGATCGCACAGATCGTCGTGGCGATGATCGCCATTGTAGGACTGATCTACCTGCTCCGCTTCGTTATGGTGACGGTGCTCGTTGCGCTTTTGCTGGCATGCGTCCTCGATCCGCCCGTCAGTTGGCTGAGCAAGATCAGAATTCCCAGGGCGGCTGGAGCGTTGGTGACTCTGGTGATCGCGATGGCGCTGGCGGGCGGCGTGGGTTACTTTCTTGGCGGCCGCCTGGCGAGCTTCCTTGATGAAATATCGAAACACTCGGACCGGATCGAACGGACCGTGGAGCGGATTCAAGCGCCGATCATGAAAATCGAGACGAAGTCGCGCTCCTTGACGAAGCCTCAGTCGGCGGATGACGAGGCAATCCCGGTCAGGATCGAGGAAGCGTCTTTCTTTTCCCGAGTCCTCGCCGCGAACGGCGCCGCGATAGGAAAGACACTCCTGGCGATCGGCTTTATTCCTTTTCTGGCCTATTTCATGTTGACCTGGAAGGAGCATTTTCACCAGGCGCTGGTGCAGCTCTTCCCGGAGGAACACCGGGACACCGCCTATCGCACGATCGCGCGCATCTCAGCCATGATTCGCACTTTCATCGTGGGAAATCTTGCCGTGGGCCTGATTGCGGCCACCTTAAACGCGGCCGTCTTCGGGTTATTGCGAATTCCTTATTTCTACTTCATCGGCCTTATCTGCGGGTTCGTCACCCTGATTCCCTCCGTAGGCGCTTTTCTGGCCTTGCTGCCCCCCTTGGCGGAAGGCATGGATGTCCTCGGCAAGTCAGGTGTTGCCATCGTTTTAGTAACAGTGGTAGGCACACATGCGGGAATCATGAATATCCTCTACCCGAAACTCATCGGCCCGCGAGCCCGTTTGAATCCCCTGGCGGTAGTACTTTCGTTGTTGTTCTGGTCGTGGATCTGGGGGCCGATGGGGTTGATCCTTGCCATTCCTATTGCAGGATCCACAAAGATCGTATGCGACTACGTAGACTCGCTGCGCGGGGTTGGCGCGTTGCTGGGCGACAAGCCGTAGGCGGACGCTCCCCTATCTCCTGTCCCAAGTCCCGTAGCGGTCGTCAACTCTGACCCATCGTGATCCCCGGGTAAGTATCGTCCGGTAGCGCAAAACCTGGGCGCCGCGGCTGCTGAATTTTAGTCCTAAAGTCTTAGTTGACAGAGCCGCGCCCCAGGCGTATTGTCCTAATAACTTAGGACAAGGACTCGTGAAAACATCCCGTAAAAACCAATCCACCAAGGGCGCCCTGACCAAGCTCGAGCTCAGGATCATGCAGGTGATCTGGAAGCGCGGCGGCTGCACGGTGAGCGCGGTGCAGGAAGAATTGGACCCACCCCTGGCCTACACCACTGTGCAAACCATGCTGAATATTCTCGAACGCAAAGGAAAACTGAAGCGCGAACTGCAAGGCCGTGCCTACATCTACAGCGCGGCTATCAGCGAGGCCAGGGCCCTGCGCCAAGGCGTTCGCGACCTGATCGATCGCATGTTTAGCGGCTCTAGCGAAGAACTGGTAATGGCGCTGCTCAGGAGTGGAGAGATTGACGCTGAAAGGTTGGCGGAAATCACGCAGCGATTCAACCAGAAAGCCGGAAAGTCATGAGAGCCCTCGAGTTCTGGGCTTTTGCCTATCTACTCAATTCCTTGTGGCAGGTCCCGCTGTTGTATGCCGCGGGGTGGCTTGCCGCGCGGGTGCTCCGGCCCATGGGTGCGGCCGCTGAGCATCGTGTGTGGGTAGCTGCCCTGATGCTCCAAAGTCTGCTTCCCGCCGCATCGATTTTCCCCTGGAAGTGGCCGGCAGCCCTATCCCTGTGGCACGCCGGCGCGGCCGCGAGAGGCGATGTGTATGTCCTCACGGGTTCCGGAAGCGGCGCGGGTGTGCTTCCGTTTCCAGCCCTGGGGCTGGCGGCAATCGTAATCTTGTATGCCGCGCTGACTGCATATTTCGCCGCCAGGTTTCTATGGCGCACGGCCATGCTCCCCGTTATGCAACACGAAGCTGCGGCCGTGGCGCTCAGCGGCGAGCCTGCGCTTTTCTGGGCGCGATGCTCAAAAAGATTTGCCATTGAAGATGTTTCCCTTGCTGCGTCGTCCAGAATCTTCGGACCGGTGACCCTGGGAATGCGCCACAAGGTTCTCTTACTCCCGGTGACCATGATAGACACCTTGTCGGAACAGGACCTTTGTACCGTGATCGCGCATGAGTTCGCACACATGCACCGGCAGGATTTCACGAAAAACCTGGTCTATGAATTGCTCTCGCTGCCTGTGATGTACCATCCGCTGCTCTGGCTCACGCGCTCGCGCATCACGGAAAGCCGCGAAATGGCCTGCGATCAGGCAGCTGCGGCTTTCACCGGGCAAACGGAATACGCACACTCCCTATTACATCTGGCGTCCCTGCTAGTCGCAGAAACGTCATATAGAACCCCTCACACCATCGGGATCTTCGATGCCAACGCCTTTGAAAGGAGAGTTATGAATCTTATGGAGAAACATCCTGAGGTACAAGGAACGCGCCGCGTGGCGGTCGTGGTGGTCTGCGCGGCGCTGACTCTGGCCACCTGTGCATCCGCGGTGACTTTGGGGATGCATGTCAACGCATTCCAATCAGCCGCCGGCAACGGCACATCCAAAGCACCGAAAGAACTGTCGATATCTTCTGACGTGATGCAGGGCAATCTTCTGACCAAAGCTGTGCCGGTCTATCCTCCGGCCGCGAAGAAAGCGAAGATTCAAGGAACGGTAGTGCTGGAAGCCGTGATCAGCAAGGATGGCAACGTAGAACGCCTGCGCGTTCTTTCCGGGCCGGCCGAGCTTCAGCAATCGGCGCTCGATGCCGTGCGTCAGTGGAAGTACAAGCCATATCTGCTCAATGGCGATCCCGTCCAGGTCAAGACGAAGGTCAACATCGTCTATGACCTCAAAGGATAGCCAAAATTCGGGGCGGGAAAGCCCAGGCAAGGCAGGATTTCCTCGGCGCCTTCCCGTCCCCTCCTTCCTCGTGACAGAATGGGAGCCATGCCAGCGCCGACTGCACCCCGTTTCGTCCCCAGTAGCGAAGACTTGAGCAAGGTTGACCGTGACTTGCGCTTTCATCCTTCGACGATTGAGCGTCCCGCAGTTCTGACTCCGGAGCAAATTGCGGCTTTCAACCGTGACGGGTATCTCGCCGGCATTCGTATCTTCGATGAAGAAGAGATCGCCGGGATCCGGCGATACTTTGATGATCTGCTGGCTAAAACGCTGGCCGCGGGAGGCGACAGCTACTCCATCAGCACCGCTCATCTGCGCTATGGCCGTGTTTACGACATCCTGACCGATCCCCGTATCGTGGGGCGCGTCAAGGACCTCGTCGGTGAGAACGTAATTGCCTGGGGTTCGCACTTCTTTTGCAAAATGCCTGGAGATGGCAAACGGGTCTCATGGCATCAGGACTCCAGCTATTGGCCGCTAACGCCGTCGATGGCTGTCACCGCCTGGCTTGCGATTGACGACGCCACGGTCGAGAACGCCTGCATGCGGTACATACCTGGCTCGCACCTTCTTGGGCACCTGACCTACACGCTGAGCGAAAATGACGACGCGAATGTTTTAAACCAGACCGTTCCCAACGCAGAATCCCTCGGACGGCCTGTGGATGTGGAACTAAAAGCTGGAGAGATTTCCATCCACAGCGACCTCCTCTTGCATGGGTCGGAAGCGAACCAATCGAGCAAGCGGCGCTGCGGGCTGACGCTGCGATACTGCCCGGCCGTCGTTCGGGCGGATTTGGGATGGAACGCAAAAGGCGTCGTGGCGAGCGGGAAAGACGAATCCGGTCACTGGGCTAATCCTCCGCGGCCGCAGGGCGATTAGTTACTAGTGTTGTGAGTTGTTAATTCGTTCCACAAATTTGTCATCCCGAGAGCCTGTGACTTTTTTGGTCGGGCCAAAAGCCTATTTCGATCTGCTGCGTGGTTCAAGCAAATCAGCCCCGAAGGGGGCGGCTGAGAGTAGCCCAGGACGAAAGTCCTGGGAAAAATCGCTAGAACTTGTCTCATAAATAGACAAATTTCGGTGAGGCCGCGCATGAGACCCGCCCTCGAAGCGGGGCTCAGGGGTCCAACCAGAAGCCGTGGCGCGGTAAAGCAAGCGCACGAGGGACGAATCAGCAACCAAGCACCGGCTTCGCTTTTGCCGCGAACCGGCGCATGCGGTTTGGTTAGAATTGCCTCGGCCTCTGCCGCCGGGAAAATTCATGTCTGGAAAAGCTCTTTGCATCTTCGTGCTCGCGGTTTGGGCGTCGCCTGCTTTGGCGCAGTCCGCTCCCAATATGGTGGTGGAGCACAACGTCGCCATGAAAACTCGCGACGGCGTCACTCTCAAGGCCGACGTCTATCGGCCCGCGAGCGACGGCAGCTTTCCCGTGCTGCTCCAGCGCACGCCCTACAACAAGGACAGCAGTGTCGCCTTCGCGCAGAAGGCTGTCGCTCGCGGGTTCATGGTCGTAATCCAGGATGTGCGTGGCCGGTACACCTCCGAGGGCGAGTGGTACACCTTCAAGCACGAGATCGACGACGGCTACGACACTGTTGAGTGGGCTGCGGCCCTGCCGCATTCCAACGGCAAAGTTGGTTTGTTTGGCGGATCATACGTGGGCGCCACCGTGATGCTTGCCGCCATCAGCCATCCGCCTCACCTCGCCGGTATCTGCCCCGTTGTCACGGCATCGAATTACCACGAAAACTGGACCTACCAGGGCGGCGCATTCGAACAGTGGTTCGATGAGTCGTGGACTGCGGGCCTGGCGCAGGACTCGGCAAATCGCGCCATCAAAGAACAGACCAACGCGCTGATAGGCGACCAGGTATTGCCCATAAACGACTTCCCGATCTTCAATATCAAGCCGATCGACAGCGGAACGCAGTTGACCCACGAACTCGCGCCTTATTTTCTCGACTGGCTGGCCCATCCCACGTACGACAGTTACTGGAAACAGTGGTCGATCGAAGAGAACTACCCGAGCGTCCAGGTTCCCGGGCTCACCATTGCCGCCTGGTACGACCTGTTCCAGGGCGGCTCTCTGCGCAATTACCTGGGACTGAAAGCCCATGCCGGGAATCAGGCCGCGCGCGATGGCCAGCATCTGATCATCCCCATCGGCGGCCATTCCGGCTGGGGCCGCAAGGTGGGGGATGTCGACTTTGGACCCGACGCACCCTTTGACGAGGATGGCACTACGCTCGACTGGTTCGAATATTTGTTCATGGGCAAGCAGAACCAGTTCGCCGGCGGCAATCCGGTCAGGATCTTCGTGATGGGCAGGAACCAGTGGCGGGATGAGCCCGCATGGCCCCTGGCGCGCGCGACGGAGACCCAGTACTATCTGGAGTCTGGTGGGAAGGCCAACAGCGCTTCGGGAGATGGTTCGCTTTTGACGACCACGCCTGGAAAGGAAGGCGCGGACACTTTCGTGTACGATCCAGCCAATCCTGTTCCCACCGTGGGCGGCCCGTTGTGCTGCGATTCTGAGCATCTCCCGCCGGGTCCGCGCGATCAGAAAGACGTAGAAGCCCGCTCCGACGTGCTTGTATACACGACTCCGCCGCTCGGTCACGATGTGGAAGTCACCGGAGCTGTGACCCTCGATCTCTTCGCCAAATCCTCGGCCGTGGACACCGACTTCACCGGCAAACTGGTCGACGTTTGGCCCAACGGATTTGCCCAAAATCTAACCGAGGGAATTCTGCGGGCCAGCTTCCGCGCATCCACCAGCGGAGAGCCGTCGCCTATCACGCCCGGAAAAGTTTACGAATACAAGATCGATCTCTGGTCTACGAGCAATGTTTTCC
>JBARKD010000631.1:0-2988 GCA_049800615.1 Acidobacteriaceae bacterium
GCATCGTAGCTTGCCACCTTGCCACCAAAGACCGGGCAGCGCACGAGCGAAGCGTAAAGCATTCCCGGAACTTCCGCATCGATGCCGAACTTCGTCGCACCGCTAATCTTGTCACGCGTATCCAGCCGTTTCGCCGGCGTACCGATCAGCTTGAAATCCTTCGCGTCTTTGAGCTGAATGTTTGCCGGGACTGCCAACTTCGCCGCGGCTTCTGCCACGCTGCCATAACTGATGCTCTGCCCGTTCGCCAGCAGAAAGCCTTGCTCGGTGCGGACTTGCGCCACATCGATACTCCACTTCTGCGCAGCAGCTTCCATCAGCATCTGACGCGCAGCCGCGCCGGCCTTGCGCAGCGGCATCCACTGCGTACGAATACTCGTGCTGCCGAAAACGCCCTGCATCGGGCCATAAGACGAGGGATCGACTGGCGCGAACTCAGTGCGAACGCAATTCCAGTCACAATCGAGTTCATCCGCCAGAATCTGGGACAGCGACGTTACCGTGCCTTGCCCCATCTCAACCTTGGTAATCACAAAGGTTACGATATTGTCGGAATCGATATGAATGTATGCGTTTGGCTTCACCGGAAGTGGCGCGCCATAGCGCTGTGCCTCTGCATTCCGCCCACCCGGCAGCACAAAGCCGACCAGCAACCCGCCCAGCCCAAACAGCACATCGCGGCGATTGAGCAAGTCGATTTTCAGAATGGTTTCGCCGCTCATGCGATTTCTCCGCTCTGTTTATAAGTGACCGGTGCTTCCGTTACCTGGGGCTGCAGGTTGGCGGCGCGGTGGATCGCCGCACGGATCTGATTGTAGGTGCCGCAGCGGCAGATGTTGCCGTTGAGTGCTTCATCGATATCAGCATCGGTCGGTTGCGCGGTGCGCGCCAACAGGGAGACCGCCGTCAGAATCTGGCCCGACTGGCAGTAGCCGCACTGCGGGACGTCTTCCTCTAACCAGGCCCGTTGCACGGGATGGCTGACGTCGCTCGAGAGACCTTCAATGGTGGTGATGCTCTTCCCTACCAGAGTCGCCGCCGGAGTCACGCAGGACCGAATGGGATGCCCATCCACCAGGACTGTACACGCTCCGCACATGGCGATACCGCAGCCGAACTTCGTGCCCGTCAGATGGAGAACGTCGCGCAGTACCCAGAGCAGCGGAATGTCCGGTGCGGCGTTGATGACGTGCGCTTTGCCGTTGACTTGAAGCGAAATACTTGCCATATTTGCCCTCGCCGGCTTTCTGTTCATTCCCTTTTTTTGAGCCGAGACATGTGGGACGCCCAACTCCGTGCCCCAACTGACGCCGTAGACGGCCGGCACGTCAAATCGACCCAAAAGACTGTCAACGGAATTTTACTCGTATTTCCTGGGTGGGTTGGTAAATGCATCGAGCGCTCGAGCCTGACGAGCCGGCGTTTATGGTGCCCGGCCGGCCTACTTCCCGCTGGTCTCGTTCCACAGGAAGGCCAGTTCGTCCGCCTGGTCCGTCACAAGCTGTGTCAGCGACACCCCTGCGCTGTGCCCGCCTTTGAGGGAGTAGTGCAGCAGGATAGGACGGTCTCCGCCGCCAGCGGCCTGCATGCGGGCGGTCATCTTGCGCGCGTGCAGAGGATCGACGCGGGTATCGCTGTCTCCGGTGAAGAACATAATCGCGGGATACTTCTGGCCCGGCTTCACGTTATGGTACGGAGAGTATTTGGCGAGGTAGGGGAGATCCCTTGCGTTCTCCGCACTTCCGTACTCAGTGATCCAAAGCGGGCCTAACTCAAACTTCTGATAGCGCAGCATATCGAGCAGGGGATACCCGCACCAGATGGCGCCAAACAGATCGGGCCGCTGGGTGATGGCCGCGCCCATCAGCAGGCCGCCGTTCGAGCGCCCACGGATGGCGAAGTGCTCCGGTACCGTGTAGTGGTTGGCGATCAGGTACTCGGCGGCGGCGAAAAAATCGTCGAAGACGTTCTGCTTGTGTTCGAACATCGCCGCCTTGTGCCACGGCTCGCCATACTCATCCCCGCCGCGCAGGTTGGGGAGCGCGAAGAACCCTCCTTGCTCCATCCACCACGCGTATTCGGGGTCCCACTCGGGCAGCATGGGAACATCGAAGCCGCCATACCCGGTCATCAGGAGCCGGACCTGGCCATTGCGCTCCAGGCCCTTCTTGCCGGCGATGAACATCGGGACGCGCGTGCCGTCTTTCGAGTTGTAGAAGACTTGGGTCACTTCGTACTGTGAGGAATCGAAAGGGACCTTCGGCGTGGCGAAAACTTCCGATTTTTCGCTTCGGGTGTCGTAACGAAAAATCGTCGGCGGCTGAATAAAGGATTCGAAGGTGTAAAAGCCTTCGTTCTGGGTGGGTAGGCCAAACACTCCCGAGCTCGATCCGATCCCCGGATAGTCGATGCTGCCGGTTAGACGGCCGTCCAGGGTATAGATCGTCGTCTCGGTCTTGACGTCGTGCAAGCGGGTGACGAAGAGCTTGCCGCCCACGATGCTCGATCCGTCGATGACATCCTTGCCTTCAGGGATAACGGTCTTCCATTCCTCGGTCTTACCGCCAGGCATAGCCTCCACAATGCGTTTATTCGCCGCCTGGTAATCCGTTTCCAGAAAGAAGCGGTCGCCGATATCCAGGGCCCGCGTATGCGCCTCGATGCCGTATATCAGCGGTACAAAATCGCTCCCAAGCCGGCGCAGATCCTTTACCAGGATGTCGTCTCGTGTGGACGGAACGCCGTGACCGATGTTGAGCAGTAGATAGCGATCGTTATCGCTCACCCAGGCCTCTATCAAATCGATCTCGCCCAGCTTCTCGCCGCGATATTCGCCGCCGAAAACCTTGCTGTCGTTCTGGACGGGCGTGCCGAAGCGGTGAAAGTAAACATTGGTGCCTTGGTGGGTGAAAACGGAATAGTAGATTCCTTTGTCCTCAGGGCCCAGGCTCACGCTGAAGTAGCGGGCCGATGGCAATACATCCGGCA
>JBARKD010000632.1:0-6405 GCA_049800615.1 Acidobacteriaceae bacterium
GTCCTGGGCCGCCCCAGATCCGGATCAGGAAAAACGCCGGTATCAGGCTCAGCTCCCAGAACAGAAACCAGTGAAGAAAGTTCAGCGCCGTATAGGTGCCGAGAAGACCCATCTCCAGAAACAGAAGCAAAGCAAAATAAGCTGAGCCCTGATTCGTATTGCTCCAGGAAGCGGCGACGGCCATCAGCACCACGATCGAGGAGACGGCCACCATCAGCAGGCTAAGGCCATCGATGCCAACATGGTAGGCGAGCCCGATGGCAGGCTCCCATGGGCGCCATTCCTGGAATTGCATTCCTGCTGCCGGCTGAAAACGCAACCAGAGCGAAACGGTGATGGCAACTACCGCGATGGCGAATACCAGGGCAGTCAGCCTTGCCGCCGAACGCCCCGCCCGACCCAACAGCAAAACGGCGATTCCGCCGACAAAGGGCAACAGGGTAAGCACGCTGACTAAGGGAAAGTTTGTGCTCATCCTCTCTGTTCCAATAGCAGGAAAAAGGCCAGGACCGCCACGGCGGCTGCCAGGAGCCGCAAATAATTCTGGACGCGACCGTCCTGTAGCTTGGCCAGCAGCCGTCCGCCGTCCGCCACACCGTTACAACCCTCGTCAAATCCCTTGTTGACCACCCAACGGTCCAGCGACAAATCGATCCACCCGATTCCCTTGGTCAGCGCAGAGACGAGCATCGGGATACCACTCCATACCCAACGCTCCAGCCAGTTGGCGGCAATCGCAATCCACCACGTCAGCTTTACCACCGTCAGCGCATAAATCTGGTCGACGTACAAGCCTTTTTGCAGAGCACGATAGAGTGCCGGCTGCATTTTTTCGAGCGCGTCCGTGTCCGCCGCGTGCCGTATCGGCTTGCGGCCGTACATCCACCAGCCAAGACCCAACCCGGCAAAGACCAGCATGGACGAAATCACCATCAGGGAAATCATTCTGCCGTCCGCAAGCTGGCTGAAATCTACCCTTGCCTGTTTCAGGTCCACAAAGGCCTGCAGCCACGGCCAAGCCGGGGTTCCGAGGAAGCCCAGCAGAACCGCGAATGCTGCCAGAATCACCAATGGAGTTGTCATGGCCGCCGGGCTTTCGTGATGGGCCTCATGCGGATCCGAGGCAGCGGTCTCCGCGGGAATCACGTGCTCCGGCACAACTCCTCTGTGGCGATGACCAAAAAACACGTAGCAGACCTGGCGCGTCATGTAGAAGGCCGTAAGCAGGGCGCCGACCGCGCCGAGATAAAAAGGTACTTGTGACACATTCCACTCATGCGCTGCATGCAGGATCGCATCTTTGCTCCAGAACCCGGAGAAGACCAGAGGGAAACCACACAACGCAAGCATGCCCGCGGCATAGGCGGCGAACGTGATCGGCATCCACTGGCGCACACCTCCCATTTCGCGAATATCCTGCTCACCCATGAGCCCGTGGATCACCGATCCTGCGCCCAGGAAGAGGAGCGCTTTGAAGAAGGCGTGAGTAATCAGGTGGAACACTCCCACGGCAACCCCGCCCACACCGAGGCCCAGCATCATGTATCCCAGTTGCGAGATCGTCGAGTAGGCCAGGATGCGTTTGATATCGTCCTGCGCGACCGCGACGAGCGCGGCAAAAACGGCCGTGAGGGCTCCGACCCAGGCCACGACCTTGAGCGCCTCGGGCGACGCTCCTACCAGCGGATAAACGCGCGCCATCAGGTACACGCCCGCGGCCACCATGGTGGCCGCGTGGATCAGCGCGCTCACCGGCGTCGGGCCCTCCATCGCGTCCGGCAGCCAGACATGGAGGGGAAGCTGGCCTGATTTGCCAACCGCTCCGCAGAAAATCAGCAGCGCAATGCCGGTCAGGTTTTTTGCCGCCACTTGCGAGAGCGGTCCATGCTCCAGGCAGCCTGCCCCGTGATCGTAAAAGAGCAATGTTCCCGTTTGCCCGTAAAGCCAAACCATACCCAGCAGCAGGCCGAGGTCGCCGACGCGCGTGACAAGGAACGCTTTTTTAGCAGCCGCTGCCGCTGCCGGCCTTTGATACCAGAAACCAATCAGCAGATACGAGGTAAGCCCCACCACTTCCCAGCACATGAACAGCAGTAGAAGGCTATTGGCAATCAAGAGCCCAAGCATGGCCGCGGCAAACAGCGAAAGAAAGCAGAAAAAGCGGGTGAAATTGTTGTCTTCGTGCATGTAGGCGGCGCTGTAGATAAAAATCAGCAGGCCCACGAAGGTGACCATCACCAGCATGACCGCGGCCAAGGGATCCAGAACCCAGCCCAGCTGCACCCACTCCGATCCGAACTGCAGCCAGGGAAAATCGATGATGAACCGCTGTGGCGCAGACAGCAGGTGAACCAATGCGGTCACTGCCAGAATGAACGAAAGGCTCATGGACGCGATGGCGCTCGCCGCAGCCAATCGGCGGTGTCTCTGCTTGAGCAGGGCCACGATTCCGGCCGCGAGCAGCGGGAATAGCGGAATCAACCAGAGGTAACGAACGATCCAGGCGTTGGAAGCCATAGGTAGCTCTATCGTGGTCTCCCCGTGAGCCGGCTCAAATCTGTGCTCTTGCTGTGGCGATATACCGCGAGGATGAGCGCAAGACCGACGGCTGCCTCCGCCGCCGCGACGCCGATCGAGAATAATCCAAAAATAATCCCGGTCGAGCCCACGCTGTGGGGGCCAAATCGCCAGAAAGCGATGAAATTGATGTTGGCCGCATTCAACATCAATTCAATACCTACCAGCACCAGGATCGTGTTCCTGCGCGTGAGCGCGCCCGCAAGACCGATCGAAAACAGCATGGAAGAAATCAGCAAACATCCCGCCAAACCTGTCATCGCGTGTCCCGCTTCTCCTTCATCGCAACAATGGCGGCTCCGATCAACGCCGCGGTCAGCATCAGCCCAATCAGTTCCAGCGGCAGCACATAGTCGTTCATCATCTCGGTTCCCAGTTGACGAACGTTGGGGGAGGGAGCCGGCTGTCCCGACGGGTGCATGACGAAACTGTGGGAAAGTGTCCAGGCCAGGATGCCAAAGAGACCCGCTGCCACCACGATTCCGAGTAAGCCGGTTTTGACCGGCTGCGGCGAGTCTGTATCGTCGCCGCGGGTCATCAGGATGACAAAGACGATAAGAACCGCGATCGCCCCCACATAGACCAACAACTGTGCCAGACCCAGGAACTGGGCTCCGAGATAGAGATAAAGGGTGCCGATGCCGGTGAAGGCAACCGCCAGCGCCAGCGCGCAATGTACCAGGTTGCGCAGCGTCATCGCCGCGCACGCGCCAATCAGGGTCAACCCTGCAAGAACAGCAAACCAGGCGTTCATCTGTCTCATTCGGCGAAACGGTAAGTTCGCTTCGCTACTTTGTTTCCGGTATCGATGCCGCGCGCCAGAAGCACGTAGGCAAGGGCAAGAAATACCAGGCTGATCAACCATCGTGTGACCCCGGAGGGCAGGAACCGCCACGCGCCGGCCGCGACTACAACCACCAGCGCCATCGGCAACATAAACTTCCAGGCGAAGTTCATCAACTGATCCATGCGCAGGCGGGGCAACGTACCGCGCACCCAGATAAATCCAGCGATCAGGCCGAACAACTTCGCAAAAAACCATACCCATGACGGAACCCAGGTCAGGAAAGGAAGAGGTGCGGACCAGCCACCCAGAAAGAGCGTGATGCCCAGGCCGCTAATGGCAAACATTCCCAGGTATTCCCCCAGAAAAAACAGGGCAAATTTAAATCCGGAGTACTCCAGATAATAGCCCGCGATAATTTCAGATTCTCCTTCGGGCAGGTCGAAGGGGGAGCGATTGGTTTCCGCGGTGGCGGCAATCATAAACAGGATGAAACCCACGAAACCCCACGGGGTAAACACGTACCAGTGGGGAAAAACTCCTGAGAAACCAGCCTGCTTCTGTACGATTTCGACTGTCGACAGCGAGCCCGTCGCCATGATGACGGCAACCGAGGAAAGCAGCAGCGGCACTTCATAGCTCATCATCTGCGCCACCGCCCGCATCGCGCCCAGCAAGGAATACTTGTTACGGCTCGACCACCCGGCCATGAAAACAGACAGCTCGGAGATGGCGCCGATTGAAAAAAAGAACAGAACGCCGGCATCCAGATTGGCCGCGATCATATTTCGCCCAATGGGCAAAACCGCGTAAGGCAAAAACGCAACCGCCAACAACACCAGCGGCGCAAGAAAGTGGACCGTTTGGTCCGCGGCTGCGGGAACGATATCTTCTTTGGTCAGCGACTTCAACGCATCGGCCATCGGTTGCAGTATGCCGAAAAAGCCCACTCGATTCGGACCATAACGATTCTGCATTCTGCCCAACCCTTTGCGTTCCAGTACCGTTGTCAGGGCAAACAGCAGGGGAAACACGAGCAGAATAGGAATGACCGTCAACAGGATCGAGATAGCCGGCTGCATCACAGAGGGCGTATAGCCAAGCAGCCAATGCTTCAGCAACACGAAGACCTGGTCGAGCATTATTTGGTCACCGCGGGTTGCTGCTTTTTAGCCTCGGCCTGCGCTTTTTCCTGGGCGCGCCTGGCCTCGACCTCTGCCGCTTCCGTAGGGTGGATCGCCAGATAGTGCTCATTCGGCATGGCCAGTCTCTCTTTGGTCCACAGCAGGCCGCCGAAGCGATCCGTGGTGCTCAATTCGAATTCGGTATCCATGCGAATGGCGTCAAAGGGGCAAACTTCTACGCATATCTGGCAGCTCATGCAAACCGAGACGTCGATGTTGAAGACAGCGGGATAGAACTGAGGCTTGCCGACAAAATCCGGTTTCTTGTCCTTGCTCTTTTCGATGGTGATGCATCGCGGCGGACATTCTTTCTCGCAGATCTGGCAGGCAACACAGCGCAGTCCTCGCTCGGCATCCGTGCCGTCATAAACGAGGAAAGGGAAGTTGCGCGCGGCTTCCATCACGGGAAGCCGCTCTTCCGGAAACTCCACCGTGACCAGGCGCTTCTTGTCGACAAAGCTGCCGAAAAAGTTGCGCGCCGTTTCCGCCAGTCCTCTGAGAATGCCAAGCCCTAACATGTTCCGCCCTTGAGTATTTTTAGCCCTGCCACTAGCGGTCGACTTCTCCCATCACGATATCGATACTTCCTAGAATCACCACAACATCCGCGATGTTCTGTCCAAGACACATGTCCTCGAGCACCGTTAAGTTAATCAGGCTGGGAGGCCGCACCCGGTACCGGTAAGGGTTAGGCGAGCCATCGCTGATGAGATAGAACCCCAACTCACCTTTGGGCGATTCAATCCTCCCGTAGGCCTCGCCCGCCTTGGGCCGAAGGCCACGCAGCTTTGCCTTGGGATCCATGATTGGCCCCGATGGAATGTCGCGCAGCGCCTGCTCCAGGATCTTCAGCGTCTCGCGCAATTCGAGCATGCGCATCATGTAGCGGTCGTACACGTCTCCGTGCTCGCCCAGCGGCACGCGAAACTGAAAGCGGTCGTAAATACCGTACCGGTCCACTTTGCGCACGTCATAATTCACGCCGCTGGCGCGCAGACCGGGCCCGGTAACCCCTCCATTGATCGCCAGATCGCGGGGCAGCACACCGACTCCCTGGGTGCGCGCCATCAGGATCTCGTTGCTGGTCAGCAACTGTTCGAACTCATCCAGAAAGGCGCCGAATCCACCCACCAGCCTGGCCGCGCTGCTCAGCCATTCCGCCGAGCAATCCACGCGTACTCCGCCAAAGCGCATGTAGTTGCACATCATGCGTGCGCCGCTGAGCGCCTCGAAAAGGTCCAGTACAGTCTCCCGCTCGCGGAAGGCATACATCAAAGGCGTGCCGCTGGCCCCCATGTCCTGCAGGAGAAATCCCACCATCCCCACGTGATTCTGCAGCCGGGTCAGCTCTGCGACAATGACCCGGATGTACTCGGCCCGCTCCGGTACCGTCAGGCCCGCCAGCTTCTCGACCGCCAGCGCATACCCCCAGTTGTTGGTCATGGAGCAGAGATAATCCAACCGGTCGGTGTAAGGGATGGAGGCCAGGTAACTCACGGTCTCGGCGATCTTCTCATGGTTTCTGTGCAGATATCCGAACACCGGCTTCAGGCGCGTCACGACCTCTCCGTCAAGGCGCACGTCCATGCGAAAGACACCGTGGGTCGATGGGTGCTGCGGCCCCATCGACACTTCCATGATCTCGCCGCCCTGTGCCGCATCCTCCAGTGCCGCCTCCTCCAATGCCGCTGCCTCCAGTGCCACTCCCTCCGTCATGGCGCCTCCGTCATTGTCAAATCCGGGAGCTCGCCTTCGTCATCGGGCGGAGGAACATAATCCTTACGCATGGGGTGATCTGTAAAGCCATCCCACATGAGGATCCTGCGCAGGTCCGGGTGCCCTTCGAACACAACCCCGAAG
>JBARKD010000633.1:0-12222 GCA_049800615.1 Acidobacteriaceae bacterium
ACCTGCAGGACGGCATCCTGCTATACACCCACGATGCGCGCGCGGTGCTGGTCAGCGATTCGGTGGAGCGCTTTCTCGGCATCAGCCGGGCGGAAATCCTGGGCACAAGGCTGCACGAGGTCTTTTCCCGCAATACCAGGCTGGGAAGATTAGTGCGTGAGTCCTTTGACGCGCGAATGGTTTTAGTCCAGGAGGAAATTACCACCGAGACCGGCCGCCACGTCGAGAT
This sequence comes from Acidobacteriaceae bacterium, assembly GCA_049800615.1. Lineage (GTDB taxonomy): Bacteria > Acidobacteriota > Terriglobia > Terriglobales > Acidobacteriaceae > PALSA-350. Next base: position 230 of record JBARKD010000633.1, read on the forward strand.
TTCCCTGGATTTCATCCACGATGACCGCGCCGCCCATCCCCAGGAAACCTTGGGTGCGCTGCTTACCCTTCATGATGTCGAATCGGTACGCGAGATCGAGAGCGATCTGCAGCTTTCACGGCGCTTGGCGGCAATCGGGCGCTTGACGGCAGGCGTCGGGCATGAGGTAAAGAACCCGATCAACGCGATTGTGGTCCATTTGGAGTTGATGCGTAACAAGCTGGGTGATGCGGATCACAGGGCCATGCGCCACCTGGAAGTTATCGAAAGCGAGATCCAGAGGCTGGACCGGGTGGTGCAAACACTGGTCGACTTCTCCCGCCCGGTCGAATTACAACTCAAGGAACAGGATCTCCGCCGTGTTGTTTCCGCAGTGCTGATGTTGGCATCTGCCGAATTGGAGACCCGCAATGTCTATGTCCAGAGCGATCTCCCAGACCATCCGATGCTGGCAAAGGTCGATGCCGACCTCCTGAAACAGGCTTTGTTGAATGTCGTCCTCAATGGCGCCCAGGCAATGGCGGAAGGGGGCAGACTGGACGTTCGCCTCGCCGAGGACGGCCGAATGGCCCTTCTCAGCATTCATGACGAGGGAGCCGGCATACCGCCGGATGTCAGGGATAAGATCTTCGACTTGTACTTCACCACCAAGAAAGACGGAAGTGGTATTGGTTTGGCAATGACTTACCGTATCGTGGAACTGCACAATGGTTCTATTGAAGTAGAATCGGATGCGTCTCACGGAACTACTTTTATTTTGCGCTTCCCTCTCACCAATTTTCAGGAGAGTCGAGCGCGTGGATACTTTATGCCGGATGGGAGCAGCCCGAGTGGACCCGTCGTAGTCAGGGAGCCAAGAGGATGAGCGCGGCCAGGCTGTGTTCGTGGATGGCCCTGACGGCCATTTGCTGCGCCGGTTGTTCCCACAAAAACTCGTCGCTGCAGCAGCAGGCACAAGCGCCCCAGCTGCAGACCGGAAAGGGCACCCTAAGCCCGCCTCCCGACAACCAACCACAAGTAAAGAGCGATAGCCCTCTCGCTTCGCCTTTGCCCCAGCCATCGGCGCAAAACGTGACATTGCCGCCTCCGACGCCCAAGAAAGTGCGGCACAAGGTCAAGCCACCGCCCAAGCCCCCCGAAACGACCCAAACCACTGCCAGCACATCTCCCCAGGCCGGTCAATCTGCTGCTACCCCTCCTGCGGTCCCCGAACGGGTAGCCGCCGCGGGTAGTGGAAATGGCTCCGGCTCGCCCATTGGGCAGTTGACCACGGGCGACAGTGCAACGGAAGAGAGGATCAAGCGCGAAACCATAGATATCATCGCCGGAACCCTGCAAGGTCTCAACGGGCTCAAACGAAGCCTTTCCCCGGAAGAGAAGGTCACCACCACCCAGATACGTGCCTTTCTCAAACAGGCGCAACAGGCGCTGGACAATGGAGATACAGAAGGGGCGCGTGGCCTGGCTATGAAAGCCAAGCAACTGCTGGACGAACTTACCCAGCCATAGCTGCCTGCCCGCTCCCATCCCCGGCCTGCTGTCGCCATCTCCCGCTACAGCGATCCTTTCGAAGCGAGTCAGCGCTCGCCCCAGCTCAGCTTGGACCGAAGCACATCGAAGAAGCCGGCGTGACCCATGCGAACCATGTTCACGCTATGTTCGGACCGGCGGCAGCGTACCTTGTCTCCTACCCGAAGCTGCAGCGCCTCTTGCCCGTCTACCGTGAGGAAAGTAAGATCCGGAATTCCTTCCACGCTGACGATCACGTGCGAATCTCCTCGCACCACCATGGGACGAATCGTCAGTAGGTGTGGGCAAATCGGAGTGATCACCAACGCCTCGACCGAGGGGGCAAGAATCGGTCCGTTGGCCGCCAGGTTGTAGGCAGTCGAACCCGTAGGCGTGGATATGATGACGCCGTCTGCGCGGAACGACGCCGCTAGCTGGTCGAACAAGTGCACGCTAAAGTCACCCATGCGCGCGATCGCCCCTTTCGCGATCACCACATCGTTGAGCGCTTCATATTCCTTGTACAGCGTGCCTCCGCGTATTACCTCGGTATGCAACAGCGCGCGCGCATCAATGTTGCAGCAGCCGTTTTCCCAACCCTCCAGCGTCGTGAACAGATCCGCCAGGCGCACCTCGGTGAGAAAGCCGAGTGCTCCCAGGTTGACGCTGAGGATCGGAATATCGGTGCGGGCGAAAGCCCGGGCCGCCGCCAGAAGAGTTCCATCGCCGCCCAGCACCACCACCAGCTCGGGCTTCTGCGCCGGTAACTCATGGCGCGGCACGATTCGCGCATCCTGCGTGTAGCTCCCGCTTACATGGTCCAGAATGGGTTCATAACCATGCGTCCGCAACCAGCGAACGAGTTCCGTAAGCACCGCCGCGAGTTCTTCCTTTTGCGGCTTCGAGATGATGGCGACAGGTCGCATGAGGGTTTTAGTGTACGTGATGGGCCGTGCGCGTTCTAAAAGCGTCCGTACAGAAGAAATTCACGATTTCCCTTGGCCCCGTCAATAGGCGAATTGATTAGGTCGATTTTTTCAGAGCCAAGATCGTTCATGGCTGAGCGCACTCGATCAATTGCCAGTTGGTGCGCCCTCGGGTCGGTGACAATGCCCCCTTTGCCAACGTGCTCCCTGCCCGCCTCAAACTGGGGCTTCACCAGAACCACCGCCTCCAGAATTGCCCCTTCGGGCATCCTGTCTCCGCGCACTGCTGTCAGTACAGCGGGCAGCACAAGCGTCGCGGAAATGAATGATACGTCCATGGATACAAAACTAATTCCCTGGCCCAACTCACCCGGCTTGAGGTAGCGCGCGTTGCTTCGCTCCCGCAGCGTAACGCGCGAGTCGCGGCGCAGCGCTTCGGCGATTTGCCCATAGCCCGTATCCACTGCCATCACGCTGGCCGCGCCGTGTTGCAGCATGCAATCGGTAAAACCCCCGGTGGAGGCGCCGATATCGGCGCAGCCGCGTCCCCTCAGGTCGATGCTCCAATGGTCCAACGCGGCTTGGAGCTTGAGCCCGCCTCGACTCACGTAGCGCTGGTGTTCTCCGAGCACCCGCAGAGCCGCGCTTTCCTCGACCTGCGTACCCGGCTTCTCCACTTTCTGCTCGTTGACCAGCACCCGTCCGGCGAGAATAAGCGCTTGCGCTCTCTCCCGCGATGGCGCCAATCCTCGATCAAGCAATAATCTGTCCAGCCGATTCCTCATCGATGTTTTGTATCAGCGCACAATTCCACTCCGGCCGCAAGGGGCCCGGAAAGTAACATCGCGCTGGCAAGACCCTGCGCGCTGACCGCTTGATTCGCCCCCTGAGGCTCTCATGGCAATAGAACAACCCAGCGGATCGATTGACATGGACTCACCACCATTCAAGTTACTTCGGTTTGGCGTTTTCGTACCGCGTCCGTAGAATAGGTCACGACTTGGTTGATGCCCGACAAGAATCCCAATCCGAACGACAACCCCGAGCGTTCTACTGTCAGTGATGCAAATCTGATGGCCGGAACAGCTGACGGCGTCTCGTCCTCGTTCCGCGAGGACGGTACATTGCTCGAGCGTGTCCGCAAGGGCGACCAGGGTGCAATGGCGGAGGTTTTCGATCGCTACAGTGGCGCCGTGTTTTCTGTCGCATTTCGCATCTTGAAGGATTCTGGTCACGCGGAAGACGTTATGCAGGAGATCTTTTTCCAGGTTTGGCGCCGTCCGGAGTCATTCGTGGAAGGCCGGGGTTCGCTGGGCGCATGGCTCGTTGTGGTGGCAAGAAACCGGGCGATCGACATGTTGCGGCGCAGAAAACCGTCAGACTCCGTAGACGATGTCGTTCTCCCTTCTCCCGGCAATCTGGCTTCGGAGGCCGAACGGGATGTGTTGGTGGAGAAAGTGCGGAAAGTTGTACAAAATCTGCCCCCCGAGCAGCGAACGTCCATGGAGTTGGCTTTTTTTGAGGGATTGACTCATTCGGAGATTGCAGAAAAAACAGGGGACCCTCTGGGAACGGTAAAGACACGTATTCGCCTGGCGTTGATTACGCTACGAAAGGCATTTCAGGCATGACAGGCAACGGTCACAACACGCAGGAGGAGTTGGCTTCCTACGCGATGCAGAGTCTCCCGTCGGAGGAGTCTACATCGATAAGGATGCACCTGCAGACCTGTGCTGACTGTCGCACAGAGCTCGCACAGATCTCTGGCGATCTGGCTCTCTTGGGTTTGGCGGTCGAGCAGCACCCCCTGCCTGAGGGTGCGCGCGAGCGCTTTCTACAAAAAGTCGCCGCCTCGCCTGTAGCGAAACCCGCGGAAACCCAGGCTGAGGTCATACCTGTTCCCATTAGGACTTCGAGACGTGGTGCGGGTTTCTGGATACCGTGGACGGCCGTGGCTGCGATGGCGATTCTTGCTCTCGTTCTCGGTATTCAGAATCGTGCTTTGAACGACGAGCTGGATGATGAATCAAACCTGGTCAAGAACCTGGCCGCGCAAGCATCCAGGGCCCAGCAGGTGCTAGAGGTTTTGACGGCGCCCACGGCGGAACGCGTAACCCTCACTGAAGGCAAAGCTCCAGCCTCGCCAACGGCTCGCGCGACCTATCTGCCTGAGCACGGCGGCCTGATTCTGTTGGCCGCCAATCTCAAGCCTTTGCCCCAGGGCAGTACCTACGAGCTTTGGGTGATTCCGGTGAGCGGCGCGCCGGTGCCGGCAGGGCTGTTCCGTCCTGACTCTATGGGAGGCGCCACCCTGATACTGCCGCATCTTGCCCCGGGGATTGCCGCCAAAGCGTTGGCAGTGACTGTGGAGAAAGCCAGCGGCGCCAGCACGCCGACCATGCCGATCGTGCTCTCCGGAGCTCCCGGGCCCAGTTAATCCAAGTGGTGCGCTTGGTATGGCGGGCGGCTCTGGCGTTCCTGGCTGGAAACGAAGCGGCTCGCTGGCCACAAAAATGTCATCTCGACCGAAGTGTAGAGATTTGTGGTTCGCTTGACTGGCAGCAGACGCCATCCTCAAACAGAACCATCTCGCACTCAGACTCTTTTAGCGCCCAGCGAGCTAACCCCTCTTCGGCAAAGCCTTTCAGCCAACGATTACCTGGCTTTCATCAAGGGTGAGGCTGTCGCATAACATTTCGCGCCGAAACCGCAGGGGGATCCGCTCCCGCTGGCATGGCTTACGTTGATAGCGTTCGCGACTGTCCCGGTTGTGCTGCTGTTGGCGGCAACCGATTGCGCACTGGTATGTACGTCCACTCCCGTTCCGTCAAGTTGAATCTGAGCCGCCACTTGATTGGTGTCGGTGTGGATCACACTCATATACGGCTGGTCCGACGAAAGAACATAAACCTGACCGAAAGGAGTACTAAATGTCGAGGCAATCGAAATCGGATGGCCGGTCACGGGAATCGTGGCTAACAGCTGGTAATTCGTCAGGCTGACGACACTCACTGTGCTGTCCTTCTGATTCGCGACGTAGACCCGGCTCCCATCTCGCAGGATGGTCAGCGCGGTAGGTCCATTCCCAACCGGCACGGTCACCGCTTGACCAAAGAGCGCGGAGTCATTTCCATATTGGTCGAGGCTGACGTTCACGATCGTTATGGTGTTGGAGTCGTAATTCGCCGTGACCAATTGAGACGCGGGCGAGTAGTAGTCTGCGAATACTGGCCCCGCATTGAATGCTGTTGCTGAAGCGCCCGCAGGAGGTGGCAGCGTCAGCGTCCCCGTGGCAGGGTCAAGATTCTGCCGGTTTGCCGTGTTGTCCAGAGCATTCAATTGGCTGTTGATGACGGTGACCGTTCCGCTGCCTCGGTTAAGAATGAAAGTCCGGTTGTTGTCGCTGGAAGCAATGCCATAGACGGGACAGATGCCCACCGGGAATGTACGCGAAATGGTTATGGTTGAAATTTCGATCGACTGCGCCTGGCCTGGTGTGGTGACGTCCGAGGGCGTCTCACAATCCCCGAACTTCACCTGGTTCGTTCCGTTGTCCTGGGTGATCGAATACACCCGTGTCGCGCTCGAGTTTCCCGCCACGGTGATCGCACTGGCAGGCACCGGCAGCTGCTGCGTGAGCTGATAAACGCCGCTCGAATTGTTGGTCAGTACGGCGACTGCGGGCACGTTGGGTTCGGTAATGAACAGATTCGTCGCGGTCGACAGAAGGTTCAGCGGCTGCGCAGGTTCTAACAACGTGCTGCTCTGGATATTTTTGGTTTCGAGCGTCGTCGAAGGAGTAAAGCTGTTGACCGTGCCGTCGGTGTTCGCCGTGGTGGCTGAGCCGGCCGTAGAGCTGAGGGTCATCGCCAGAGGATTAATGCCCAGGGTCGCCTGGGTCAGAAGGGTATCTCCCGGGGCATCGAAGACATTCGCCAACCCGTTTCCATCCGTGCCGCTGCTGGTGATTACCACGGCATAGCTCTGCGGTTGGGGGGCTGGGCCGGTCACCGCAACTGGAGTGACGGTTGGCCGGGGAGTGTCCCCGCAACCCGCCGCGAGAATAGTCGCTCCCAAGGCACAACCAGCCGTAATTTGTTGAAGAGCCCTGAAGGAAACCTTTGCCGAACACATACTCCGCCGGCTCCTCGAGAGGAGCCATGCAACGCTAAGCACCCGTAAATACCTCACTACGTCTCATTTGCTGACCGAAAGATGATTGTAAACGCCTTATCGCCCTCGACAGAAATCGGCCACGAAAAACGCCGAGAATCCTGAACTGCGAGCAACGCCGGCCGCGAAGCTCTGGAAGCCGGTTCTAGCCCGAGGCTCTGGCAGCCGGTTCTAAAATGAACCGTGCGCAATCCGGCTCACCAGTTGCCGTGGCAGTCATGGGTTGTGCTGGCTGCCGTTGTGCCCTGGTGCTCCATCGCGGCGTTGCGCTACGCCATAACGGCGGGGAGCAGTACCCGGAATGGCATTGCCCTGGGCATCAGCTTAGCCTTGACTCTGCTGGTGCTCCTCGTACGCGCTGCAACTCCTCCGGCTGCGATGACCGGCGGCGTCATTACCGCCGTGCTGACCATCGGCGCCGCCGCCTGGTATCGATCCGCGTTCCCCGCTCTGCTGGCGGTTTGCGTGCTCACCACCGCGGCCACGCGTTTCGGTCGAGCCAGGAAGCAGCAGATGGGACTGGCGGAAAACCACCAGGGCCGCAACGCTGCCCAAATAGCCGCTAACCTCGGAGCCGCTGGCCTGGTGTCTGGTCTCGCGCTCAGCTTGCCCAGCCATTCCTGGTTCTGCATGGCATCGCTGGTGGCAGCCTTGGCGGAAGCCGCTGCCGACACTCTGGCCAGCGAGTTGGGTGAAGTATTGGGCGGTCAACCGTTCCTGGTGACCACTCTACGCCGGGTCGCTCCCGGTACAGACGGGGCCATCAGTGTTGCCGGCACCGGGGCGGGAGCAGGCGCGGCTGGTCTGATCGTGCTTCTCGCTTGCCCCACGCTTGGACTTACCCGTTGGCAGGCTTTTGCCGCTGGAACAGGGGCGGTCGCCGGCCTATTCGTCGATTCCCTTCTGGGCGCTACTGCCGAGCGCCGAGGCTGGCTCAACAACGACGCGGTCAACTTCCTGTCTACGATCGCGGCCGCCGCCATCGCGCTTGCTCTTCTGTTCTGTGCTTTTTACGTCGGGTACGCGATCAAGCCTAGTGGATCTTGAGCCGCCACAGCGTGTAACTCAGCATCTCGTGCATCAGCCGCAGGAACGCATCCCAGTGCTCCAAAGGACGTGCCTCGATCCGGGGAGACGTGGAGACATTCAGCCCCATGCTGTTGCACAGCGCGCGGATGCGAAACAGGTGGGTTCCATCGGATACGGCAAGGATGCGATTGAGATGGTTCTCGCGAGCAATCCCGGCCAGGCGCGCAGCCGACTCTTCTGTGTTCGTGCTCTGCGTCTCCGCGATAATCTGTGTTTCCGGCACACCATGGGCCAGAAGATAGTCGTGGCCGACGCCGCCTTCAGAATCGTTCGGACCACCGCCTCCGCCCAAAGTAATAATCAACGGAGCCAGACGTTCGCGGTATAGCGCCAGCGCGTGGTCCAGACGGGACCTCAGTACCGGTGAGGGGCGCCCATCATATTCCGCCGCCCCAAAAACCGCGATTGCGTCCGCGGGACGCGCGTCATCATGGGTGGCATAAAAGCGTATCTGCCCGTAGAGCCAGATAAACCAACCCGTGATGGCAATCGATACTGCGCCCAGCAGCATCCGAAGCACTTGGCTGCGGCCTTTGGCTTCGACTTTTTTGATGTTGGCCGGTCTCATGCGGCTTTCCCTGGCCAAAGCTGATCAGTGTTGCAGGGTTAAAGCAATCTCGTGAGTAGGAATCGCTCCTTCCCGAAGAATCTCCCATGGGCCACTGGTAGAAAGATCGACAATGGTGGTGGCCATGCTCCGTCCCGTTGCGCCGCCATCCACGATCAGCGGAATCCGATCGCCGATCTGATCGCGCACGCACGCAGCATAATTACACTCCGGCAGGCCCTGTAAATTCGCCGACGTGGCGGTGATGGGCAAGCCAAACTTTTCCACAATGGCGCGGGGAATCATGGCGTCCGGCACGCGCAGCGCCACATTGCCCGTATTCGCCGTAGAACGCAGGGGCAATCGAGAACCGGCTCGCACGATCAACGTCAAGGGACCAGGCCAAAAACGCTCCGCCAACAAGTCGAATCGGCTGTCCAACTCCCGCGCCAGCCCATATGCCTGTGCGGCGCTGGCAATCAGCAACGACAACGGTTTGTGCTTCAGACGGGTCTTGATCTCGTAAATTCTTTCCACGGCCCGCAGATTGACCGGATCGACGGCCAGCCCGTAAAAGGTATCGGTGGGAATGCCGGCCACCTTGCCGCATTGCAGGCAGGAAACGATGTAATCAACCCGATCCTGTTCCGGCTCATCCGGATGAACACGCAGAATTTCCGCTTGCAAGTAACTCGACTCCCGAGCAGATTTGGGTGCAATTCATCGAGAGTACCAGACCGGTGGACTGCTGCTCCCAAGCCGCAGTCTAAACGCCTTTTCGGTTTATTGCAGGTGTCCGGGCACCCGGCGGGCATGGTTTTGCCCCAAAAAGCCGACACTGTTCCCGACTCGTCACTCGCGCCGGCCCTGCGGGTACAATCGACTCGAAGCATGAAGTTTGCTGCTGCACGTATTCCGCGACGGGTAGAGAGCCGGCAAAATGCCCGCATCAAAGAGCTGCGCGCCGGCCTGGCCCGCGGAGTCAAAGTCCCCCACATCGCCATTGAAGGCCTCCACCTGGTGCAGGAAGCCGCGGATAGCGGCCTGAAATTGCACACTGTATTCGTTCGCAGCGGGGATGAGGCCCTGCTCGATCAACTGCCCATCGCCGATACTGAGGTGTTGATCGTGGACGATGAGGTTTTCCGCAGCGCAGTCCAGACTGACCATCCCCAGGGCATCGCGGCCTTAGCCGAGGCCCCCGAGTTCACTCTGCAGGCCATCTTCCAGGGAAACCCGCTGATTGTCGTTGCCGCGGGCTTGCAGGATCCGGGGAACCTCGGTACCCTGATCCGCTCCGCGGAAGCCTTTGGGAGCACCGGCATGATCCTGCTTCCGGGTACGGTGAGCTTATGGAATGCAAAAACGTTACGCGCATCTTCCGGATCCGCGTTTCGCCTCCCGGTCTTGGCTCTCAATGCCGACGAAGCCTTTGATGCGTTGCGCGCCCATGCCGTAAGTGTGTTCGCGGCCGTGCCCCGGGATGGATCAGGGGCTCCCGATCTCCGCGGGCCCAGTGCTCTGCTGCTGGGCAATGAGGGTTCAGGACTTCCTGAAGCGTGGATCGCCCACGCGGATGCTCGCACCACCATTCCGCTCCCCGGTCCGGTGGAAAGCCTGAACGCCGCTGTCGCGGGGAGTGTGCTGCTGTACGAGGCTATGAGGCAAAGAGTGCACGCATGAGCCTGTTCAGCCAGATCCCCGAAGAAAGCGCCTTGCGGGGTCCCCGCCGTGCAGCCCCCCTGGCCGAACGAATGCGGCCGCGAACCCTGGATGAATATGTGGGCCAGGAACACTTGCTGGGGGCCGGCATGCCTTTGCGGATGGAGATCGAGCGCGACGATCCCGCCTCCATGATCCTCTGGGGGCCGCCCGGCGTGGGCAAGACGACGCTGGCAAAAATCATTGCCGAGGCCACCAGGGCCAGCTTTATCGAATTCTCCGCCGTGATGAGCGGCATGAAGGAGATCAAGCAGGTCATGGTGGATGCGGAAAAGGCCGCCGGCTTCGGATCGCGCACCATCCTCTTCATCGATGAGATTCACCGCTTCAATAAAGCACAGCAGGATGCCTTTCTTCCCTACGTTGAACGCGGAACCATCCGCCTCATCGGGGCAACGACGGAAAACCCCTCCTTTGAAGTGATCGCGGCTTTGCTTTCCCGTTGCCGCGTGTATCGCTTGACACCGCTGACTGCTGAGCAGTTGGTCCAGTTGATGAAGAGAGCCCTCGTCGATCGGGAGCGGGGCCTGGGCGGCTTGAACGTCACCGCGGACGACGATGCCGTGGATATGATCGTGAGCTATTCCAGCGGCGATGCGCGGTATGCGTACAACGCGCTCGAGACCGCGGCCAAGCTCGCTGCCGGCGGCCGCATCACCCGCGAGACCGCGCACAACGCCTTGCAGCAGCGCGTGCTGCTCTACGATAAGCAGGGCGAGGAGCACTTCAACCTGATCTCCGCTTTGCACAAAAGTATACGTAACAGCGACGCCGACGCATCCCTCTACTGGCTCGGTCGCATGCTGCAGGCCGGCGAAGATCCCCTCTATGTCGCCCGCCGGCTGGTGCGCATGGCCGTGGAAGATGTGGGCCTCGCCGCGCCGGAGGCGCTCAACCTGACGCTTTCCGCGCGCGATGCGGTGCATTTTCTCGGCTCCCCCGAGGGCGACCTCGCCCTCGCTCAGGCAGCCGTCTATCTGGCGCTGGCCCCCAAGTCCAATGCTTTGTACACCGCCTACGGCGAGGTGACGGCCGAGATCGAGGCCCACCGCGCCGAGCCCGTGCCCCTCCACCTCAGAAACGCGGCTACGCCCCTCATGGAACAGTTTGGATACGCAAAGGGCTACCAGTATGCCCACGATGTCGAAGGACGTGTCGCCAATATGGATTGCCTGCCCGAGAGTTTGCGTGGCCGAGAGTTCTACCACCCTACCGGCGAAGGCCGCGAAAAGTTGCTGGCTCAGCGCATGGAAGAGGTTCGCCGCATCCGCGCTGCCGGCCGCAACTCGCAATCTTGAAGGAGAGCGGCATGGGCGATCCGGTAAGACCTGGGCCAACGGATCCGCAGTGGCTGAGTTGGGTCAAGCGCCTGCAGGCTATTGCCCAGACCGGTCTGCACTTCACGAAAGATCACTACGATCGCGAGAGGTATGAAGAGTTGCGATCGATTGCCGCGGAGATGATGGCCGTGGGCTCGGGAATGCCCGACTCGAAGAAGATTCTTGAGCTCTTTCGCGGCGAACACGGGTACGCCACGCCGAAGGTCGAGGTCCGTGGCGCAGTGGTCCGTAACGGCCAAATCCTCCTTGTGCGGGAGCGCGAGGACGGAGGATGGACCATGCCTGGCGGCTGGGCGGATGTAGGCGAGTCTCCCAGCGACATGGTGATTCGCGAGGTCAAGGAAGAGTCCGGGTACGATGTTGCTCCGCGCAAGCTGGCGGCGGTTTTTGACCGCAACAAGCATCCCCACCCACCGGAGCCGACCCACGCTTACAAGCTCTTCTTTGTTTGCGACCTGCTGGGCGGCGAGGCCAGGCCCAGCTTTGAAACCCCGGAGGTTGGCTTTTTTTCCCGGCGCCAGTTGCCCCCGCTTTCTGCGGCCCGCATCACCGCCTACCAGATCGAGCAGATGTTCGAGCACGTTGAACATCCCGACCGGCCAACGATCTTCGACTGAATAGCGCCACAAGCCTCCCCTTTGTTATCCCGAGAGCCTGTGACTTTTGGGCGTGAAGGGGCGGGGCTTT
>JBARKD010000634.1:0-4973 GCA_049800615.1 Acidobacteriaceae bacterium
GAGAGCACCTGCGTTGTGTTTGGTATGCCCAAAGAAGCCATTCGCCTGGGAGGAGTGGACCAGGTTCTCCCACTGGAAAACATAGGACCGGCATTGCTGCAATTGCTGCGGCGGCCTTGAAGAATAGTGCTCGCCTTTCTGAGATATCCTGGCAAACCTTGGTCACCTATCTCAAAACAGAAATGTTGCCGATGGGAGTACAGCGATGTCGCTTGACTGCCGCTCTGCCCGGCACCTATTTCGCGCTCAACTCGCTTGACCCGCGCTTCGTTCCCGCGGGCGGGGAAAACAGGGGTGCCGAGGATGCCTGCTGTAGATTCCGGAACATCACTCTATTCGATCAACGAGCGTGACTTCCAGCTCTTTCGCACTCTCATCCACGGGCGCACAGGTATCTGGCTACGTGACGGGAAGCAAATCATGCTGGCTTCCCGGCTTTCGCGGCGCCTTCGGCACTACGGGCTGGCCAGCTTTGGGGAGTACTACCAACTGCTGCAAGCGGGCGGCAATGAAGGGGAAATCGGGGAACTCATTAATTGCGTCACCACCAACAAAACCTCTTTCTTTCGCGAACATCATCATTTCGACTTCCTGACACATACGGTCATCCCGGAAATTCTCTCTTCCCCCGGCCGCAGCCAGGCGAAGACAATCTCGGTTTGGAGCGGAGCCTGTTCCACAGGGGAAGAACCATACTCGATCGCAATCACGCTGCTGGAGGCGGTGCGGGGGACGCGCGCGAACTCCGCGCCGGGTGACTGGCAGATTCACGTAACCGCATCGGATATCGACACCAAGGTGTTGGAAACCGCGCAATGCGCAATCTATGACGCGAGCGTGTTCGAAAGCGTTGCTCTCGATCTGCAAAAGCGGTATTTCCTTCGTGGAAAGGACAACATGGAAGGGCGAATCAAGGTGAAAGACAGCATCACGAGCCTGGTGCGGTTCCAGCGCCTCAATCTGATGGACGCCGTGTGGCCGGTTGAAGGGCCGTTTGACGTCATCTTTTTTCGCAACGCCCTTATCTATTTTCAGCAGGAAACACAGGATACTTTTCTGCGCCGCATGGCGCGCCTGCTTCGGCCGCGAGGCTACCTGTTTCTCGGGCATTCCGAGCACATCCCGTGGCTGCATGACTTGCTGGAGCCGCTGAATAGGACCATGTATCGGCTGCGTGACCACCGGTGAGCGACCTGCTCTCACGCCCACCCGTGCCGGGCCCCAGACATAGCGGACACGGACACGGACACGCACACGGACGCAAGCACAAGCAGCCCGCGGCGTCATCGCCGCACAAGAAGCACCTGCGCCTGCAGATTGGCGAGGTGAAGGCCAGCGCGGAACCAGCAGTGCTGCAGACCCTCCTCGGTTCCTGCGTGGCCGTTTGCCTCTATGACCCCACCTCCCACATCGGAGGAATGAACCACATTTTGCTTCCGGGCAGTGGCACTACGTCTGCAGGGGCACGATTCGGAGAGCAAGCCATGGAGCTGTTAATCAGCCAACTGCTGAAACTCGGCGCGGATCCGAGAGCGCTGGTGGCCAAGGCCTTCGGCGGAGCCAACGTACTTCAGTGTTTTCAATCACCGACGATAGGAGAAGAAAATGCCAGGTTTGTACGCCAGTTCCTGGCGGCGAAGGGGTTGCCCCTCATCGCCCAACGCCTGGGCGGCGATCATGCTGTCCAGCTAAGCTTCAGCACCGATACAGGAAAGGCCTCGGTGCGCGCGGTGGATGGATCCCGCTTACCCTCGGTCTCCAGCGCGGAGGAGTTTTATGTGCACGCATTCGATACGGTTCGCAGGCCGGTGTGAGGTTTTTTTAGCGCTTTCCTCGAGGCACCCCATATGTCCGCTACCATCAAAGTTCTAATTGTCGATGATTCTGCGCTGATGCGCGATTTGCTTGCGGGCATTCTGGCTTCCGACCCGCAGATCGAGGTGCTCGGGTCGGCCGGCGATCCCTTCGTGGCGCGAGACAAAATCAAGGCGCTGCATCCGGACGTGCTTACCCTGGACATCGAGATGCCGCGTATGGACGGGCTCACCTTTTTAGAAAAGCTGATGCGCGGCCACCCCATGCCTGTGGTCATGATCTCCTCGCTCACCGACAAGGGCGCGGACACGACGCTGCGCGCCCTCAGCCTGGGAGCGGTCGACTATGTATCCAAGCCCAAGCTGGACATCTCCAACGGTACGCTCGAGATGGCCGACGAGATCATCGCCAAGGTAAAGTGTGCGGCCAAGGCCAAAGTGCGGGCTCTCGATTTGTCTGAAACCGCACCGGTAGACGGCCCGACCAAGACCTATCACTTTTCTGCGACGCACAAAGTTGTGGCCATCGGCTCCTCCACCGGCGGCACCGAAGCCCTCAAAGAAGTGCTGTCCAGGCTGCCCGCCGACTTCCCGGGCATCGTGATGGTCCAGCATATGCCGGAGGCATACACGCGCACATTCGCGGAACGCCTTAATTCCTTGTGCCGGATCAACGTACGGGAAGCCCGGGATGGCGACACCGTTCTGCCCGGTCATGCCCTGCTGGCGCCGGGGGGGCACCAGATGGCCATCGCGCGGCGCGGCACAGAGTACAAAGTGCGGGTCTACCGGGGCGAGCGGGTAAATCTGCACTTGCCTTCCGTCGATGTGCTCTTTTCCTCTTGTGCCCGCGAGTTAGGCAAGAACGCCATTGGCGTGATTCTCACCGGTATGGGCGCGGATGGGGCTCGGGGCATGCTGGAGATGAAACAGGCGGAAGCCTACAACATCGCCCAGAACGAGGCCAGTTGCGTAGTCTTCGGCATGCCGAGAGAAGCCATCGCGCGCGGAGGGGTGGATCAGGTTGTCGCTCTGCGAAAAATTCCCGAGGCCCTGCTGGAACGGCTGGGCCGGGAAAAAGTCGTTGCATGACCAGGCTGCGGAAAGCGGTTGTCGCGGGTCAGGCCGCGCTACTGCTGCACGGCCGGTTGACGCGGGGTAATCTGGTCGGGTTGCGGAGGACGCGGACGAAAACTTGTCCAGTGGCCGGCCATCTGCGGATTGCTGGACGGATGCATCTCGTTCCATGTGTCCATGGATAATCCGTTCAGGTCATAGACCACCTTGCCGGCTCGGATGGTGAGCTCGCATTCCAGGCGCGTATCGGCGGCGAGCCTGGTGTTATCCATGTCGAGAAAGCCGAACTTGCCATGGCTTTCGCTCAAGATAGCGACATCGGCCGGCGCCCCGACGGAAAGATTGCCCAGTTCGGGCCGGAGAATTTCCTGTGCAGGATGCCACGTGCTGTCAGCGATCACCTGCTGCAGCGTGAGCCCCATCGCCAGGAACTTGCTCATCACGTTCAGCATGTCTTTGGTGCTGGAGTTCATGCTGGTTTCATGAAGATCGGTCGACAGTGAGTCTGGCAGAAAACCGGCTTTGATGAGCGGAATTGCGACCCGGAAGCGAAAACTCCCGCCACCCGTTCCAGCGTCGAAGAAGATCCCGCGCTTGCGTCCCTCGATCAGAGCCTTGGAGGGACCCAGAGTCACGGGGTCCTGCTCCCCGCGAAGCCCGGAATAGACGTGAGTGTAAATGTCACCCTGGCGGAGATATTTCGTAAGCAAATCATAGAGAGGGCGCTCAGGACGGTTTGAGCCGTAGTCGATCATGACGGGGATGTGCGCAATGTCTCCGGCGCCGATTGCCTGCACATAGGGCGCCCATTCCGGCCCGGTGAAGTGCGCGCTTTTGATGCCCACGATGGTGTCCGGATAGCGCAGGGCCATGAAGCCCGTCGGGATCATCTGCATGTCGTCAATGTTGTTTTCGTAACGCGGTCCGCGCATGCCTGCTCCGACAATGTTGATGAAGGCCAGGACACGCGTTTGTTCGCGGTCGATGATGTGTTGCTTAAAATCCTCGAAATTGCGCCATCCGGAACTACCGGCATCGGCCACCGTGGTTACGCCGTTGCGGAATGTAAAATCGTCGGGCCAAACGCCATAATCGCCAGCATAAGAGTGCGCTTCGCCGGTGGACGCGTAATCGTGGGTGTGAATGTCGACCAGGCCCGGCGTGACGAAGTTGCCCGCGGCATCAATGGTTTTCGCAGCGTCGCTTGGGTTGAGATGCTCGGCGACCGCGGCGATCTTGCCGTCCTTAATGGCAACATCCATCACGCGATCGATGTTGCTCTTGGCGTCGATGAGATGGCCGTGTTGCAGAAGAAGATCGTAGGGCAGGGGATTGGGCTGCAAAGGGGGCGGGGGGGCCGGTTGGCCACTGGTCGACGGTTGGCCATTCGCTCCCGCCTGAGGAACAGCTTGCGGCTGGCCAGCCTCCTCATTCGGTCCCTGATGCGCTGGAGTCACAGGGAAGCAGCCGCGACAGTCCCTGGGACCCGCGGGACCCGGATTCTGGTTGGCATTGGCGCTGACCGGCGAGCTCTCCGGCTGAGGAGATGGAGCGGTCTGCGCCCCTGCGGTACCTGCGAGAAAAATTGCGCTTGCTGCGGACACAACGACACGACAGAACTTCAGCGACATCTCTGAACTTCCCTCCACCCGATTGGAATCATAGAACACACTACTAGAGGAGTGTCTCAGAGAAAGCGTTCCTGATAGAGAGGATCGGCGTTGCCTCAGCGGCTGAAGCCGGTCTTCTATTCAAATTGACGGCGGGGCTGAAGCCCCGCCCCTTCACGCCCAAAAGTCACAGGCTCCCGGGATGACAAAGGGGAGTCTTGTGGCTTGGGTTGGGCTTGGCTCCCATAAAGGCAAACCGCAGGTCCCTCGGCTTCGCTCGGGATGACAAAGGGGAGGCTTGTGGCTTGGGTTGGGTTTGGCTCCCATAAGGGCAAAATGCAGGTCCCTCCACTTCGCTGCGCTTCGGTCGGGACGACAATTTTGTGGGGTAGGCGAAAGCTGCTTTTCCATGAAAGAGACGGATCGCAGGTGAAGTTGAAGGGGCGGGGCTGAAGCCCCGCCCCTGCAGGTC
>JBARKD010000635.1:0-2260 GCA_049800615.1 Acidobacteriaceae bacterium
TGTAGTGCACCCTGCTGATCTAGACAGGTTGGGCCAGGTTTGAAGTAAGGGTTGTGGCCTGGAACGCGGCACGGGATTCGTGCGGCGTTCGGCCGTGGAGTCCGCGGTGCGGACGGTCGTGATTATATTCCTCGATCCACAGAGCGATGGACTGTCTTGCGTGGTCGAAGCTCTGGTACTCGTTGATCCAAACCTCCTCTTCTTTGAGACTGCGGTGGAAGCGTTCGATGTAGCTGTTTCCCTCGGGGTGGTTGTAAGCGGTGCGGCGGTGCTCTATGCCGAGCCGGCTGAGAGTTTCGATGTAACTCCCAGAAGTGAACTGCGTGCCGTTGTCGGTGGTTAGGGTAAGTCCCAGACCGCGCGGGCCATGGGGCAGGTGGTTGAGCACGGCTCGCTCCAGAGCCGAGAGCGCCTCGGCGGTGCGGCAGCGCAGGCTCAGATCCCAGCCGACGATCTCGCGCGTGCAGCAGTCGATCACGCTGACCAGATACGACCAGCCGGTGGAAGGGCCGGCCCAGACCTTCGTCATGTCCGACTGCCAGACCAGGTTCGGTTCGGGCGCCTCCACACGGCTCCAGTCCTTCCGGCGCGAGACCCGATAGCGCCCCTGGCGAACCAGCAGGTCGCGCTCGCGCATCACTCGCAGCACGCGCTTGCCGTTGACCTCCATGTCCTGCTTGCGCTGCAGCCACCAGGCCACACGGCGATAGCCATAAGCCGGCTTCTCGCCGCAGGCGGCCACGATCCGCTCATCGTCGTCGCGATGGGCACGACTGCGGTGCGCCCGCTTGCGGTAGTAGAGACTGGAGCGACTGATGGACAGCGTCTCGGCCACCAGCTTCGCCTCCTTACCTCGAGCTACAAGTTCTCTGGCCTGCGAATGAGCCTGCCCGCAGCTCACTCGCCCAGCACGTTTTTTAGTATCTCGATCTGCAGCGCGCTGCGGCCCAGGGCCCGCTCCAGCTGCCTGATCTTCCGCACCTGCTCTTCGTCCGGGCGCGCGGCTGCGCTTCTCCCCCCAAGCGCAGCCTTCGCGCCCTGCTCCACTTCGTCTTTCCAGCGATAGTAAAGATTCGGCGCGATCTCATACTTCCGGCAGGTCTCGGCGATGTTGCCGCTCTTCAGACCTTCCAGCACGATCTGCCACTTCTCTTCAGGTGTCCTCTGTACCCGTGCCTTGCGTCCCATCATGCCTCCTCGGCGGAGGCCTCAACCTTATCTAATTCACGTGTCCCGTTCTAGCAGGGTGCACTAAGAGTACTTCCACTGGATGGGCTGGGCGTTGGCAGAGTACGCATTGATGTAGCGTCGCAGCTAGCGAGCCAGATCGGGCACGGAGGTAAAGACGCCGCGGGCGATGATTTCCCGCTCGATTTTGGCGAACCACAACTCGACCTGGTTGAGCTAGGAAGAGTAGGTGGGCGTGAAGTGGAATCGGACGCGGGGATTCTGCTTCAGGAACTCCCGTACCAGCACTGTTTTGTGAGCCGAGAGATTGTCGAGGCTGATGTGGATCGGCTTATGGGGCGGGCACAGGGCAACAACCTCCCTCAGGAAGCCGACGAGGTCCCGGCCGGTGTGGCGGGCGGCGGTTTTCCCGTGAGCGCGTCCGGTCGCGGTGACGTTCGCGGTAGGTGTAGTGTGTTTCCTCCCTCGCTTCTGCGTTCCCCATACCGATACGTAACGAAGCGGTTGCCGACTTTCGTAGACTTATGGAGACATCATGGAATTGTTCAGTCATTCCCAGTTCAACCAGCATGAGTGCGTGTGCTTTTTCTCCGACAAAACGAGTGGCCTCAAAGCGATAATCGCAATTCACAATACGAGACTGGGACCAGCTATGGGCGGGTGTCGAATGCGGTTTTACCAATCCGAGGATGATGCTCTCAGTGACGCTCTACGTCTTTCGAAAGGAATGACCTATAAGAATGCCCTCGCCGGGCTTTTCTACGGCGGGGGTAAGTCCGTAATCATCGGCGATCCCGAAAGAGACAAAACGCCGGAGTTACTTCACACCTTTGCAAAGTGCGTGGATTGGCTTGGAGGTCGGTACATCACTGCCGAGGGCTCTAATATTGGCACCGGAGACATCGCTACAATGAGCAAAGTAACCTTTCATGTGCGTAATCTTCCGCTTGACGAAACGGGTGGTCCGTCGGCCTTTACGTCTTGGGGCGTGTTCCAGTGTATGAAGACGGCATTGTCATACAAGAGTGGACGCGAACTGAACGGAGCATCCGTAGCAATCGAAGGATTAGGC
>JBARKD010000636.1:0-8357 GCA_049800615.1 Acidobacteriaceae bacterium
TATCTTCGGTTTCGCCTTCCGTGACGCGGCGGTCTGTCTTTTCCGCTCTCGTGATGATGGGCAGCTTCGTGCCGTCGAATGGTATTTTGCCATTGTCATGCTTACGTTTATCTGGAATCTGGACGAGAGTTTTCTTTTCGAGCCCAAGCATCTTGGCTCCATGATTTTCCTGATCGCCTGCATAGGACTCAAAGGAGAGTGGATGAATCTGCGGGAAGCCCGCTCGGCCGGGAATCAAGAACGCGGCCGAGCGTGGGTTAGTGGCGCGCGTCAATCTACGATACCGGCATCGTCGCCGTCGATTGTCCGCCTTTGGGGAAGGGTGGTCCCATGAGCGTCGAGGGCGATGTCGAAAAGATGCCGGAGGCGCATCATGCCAGTTTGCGTGTAGCTTATGATGGCTGGGCTCTTGCATCCGGCGACGGGGGTACGGGGAAGGGCCTGCAGTTGCGCAATCTGATAAGCAGCCGGTGGGCAGAATTTCGCGGATATGCTCCCTCTCCCAAAGGGCAGGAGCGCATCGCGGGCCTTATTCAAGGCGGCAGCCGGCGCTATTTATTCTGGCAGCAGGCCTCTCTGCCGCGCCTGATAAAACCCTGGAAGCCTGACGTATTTCTGGCCCCTTACAACACAGCACCTCTTTGGTTGCCGCGCGGGATTCAGCTTTTGCTGGTTCTTCACGACCTGATCCTGATGGAGAAGTTCAAGGCCTCGACCGCGCGGATGAGAATCGTAAACAGTTACAGGCGGCGTCTGATCTCGCCTTCTGTAACGCGCTCAAGTTATGTGCTTACGGTATCGGAATTCTCCCGCAATCAGATACTGAAGCAGTTTCCTTTCGCCCGCGTAAGAGTGATTCCGTGCACGGTTGCGGAGTCCTGGTTTGTGGAGCCAGCGAGCCTGCACGAACGGGAAAACTATATCCTGCTGGTGACAGCCACTCCTGCCCACAAAAACGCTGCGCGTGCTCTTCGAGCGTATGCCCATTATGTGGGAATGGCCGGAGCCGGAGCGGCGAATCTGCGCATCGTGGGGCTCGCTCTTGGCGGGGAGCCGTTTCAGAAGATGGTGCAGGAGTTGGGCCTGAATGCGAGAGTGGTGTTCGAGCCCTTCATCCCTACCGTGATCCTCCAGCAGCTTTATCGCCGTGCCAAGGCGGTGTTGGTTCCATCGCTGCGGGAGGGATTTGGAATTCCGGTGCTTGAGGGCATGGCATCGGGAACCCCGGTGATTGCTTCGCGTAGCAGTTCACTGCCTGAGGTTGGAGGGCGAGCTCTCTACTACTTCGATCCCTCCGATGAAAAAGCGATGGCGGAATCGATCTTCGAGCTGAGTGGGAATCCGCTTTTGTGGTCAGAGAAGGCTAGGGAAGGTCAGTTGCAGGTTAGAAAATTCCATCCGGCGATCGTAAGCCGGCAAGTCGACGACTTCTGGTTTGAGATAGCTTTTGAGCGTGGCAAGTCGCCGTGATGTTGTTGCGGAAGCGGCGGGAGAATCGTGTCCGGCTTGACACAAAGAATATCGATTGCGAACAGATGAGGTTGAGACGAACAGATGACGCACGCAGCGAAGATGCAAGCCGCCCGTGTTCTCCAGGCGGTGAGTCACCGCTGGCTGAAATGGAGGAATGCCAGATACTACAAGCGACTGCCGGTCGGGGAAACTTTTACGGCCATCTATCGTTCGAGGGCATGGGGATCGGTCCCGGACCGGCCTTTTTGTTCGGGCGATGGATCGATCAGGGAAGAGGTGGTCCGGCCTTATACGCAGGTGGTTCGAAGGTTCATTGAGGCCAACGACATCAGGCAGATTGTGGATTTGGGATGCGGAGATTTCAGTGTCGGTTCGCGGCTGATCGAGCCTGGCATTCGCTACACTGGCGTTGATGTAGTACCGGAGCTCATTCGTTATAACCAGGAGCACTTCGCTTCCCAGAGCGTCGAGTTTCGCTGTATGGACATCATCGAAGACGATCTGCCTCCGGGCGAGCTTTGCCTGGTACGCCAGGTATTGCAGCATCTATCGAACGAGCAGATTCTGAAGACGCTCGACTCGCTTACCCGATACCCCCACGTCATTGCGACGGAGCATGTATATGTCGGCCCTGGGTTGCGTCGCAATCGTGATAAAGAGCAAGGTCCGGGAACGCGTTTGCCCAAGCGATCGGGGGTATTTCTGGAGTTTCCGCCTTTCAGTCGCCCAGCGAAACTTTTGTTGGAAGTTCCGCTGGCAGAGATGGAGGTGTTACGAACGGTGGTGATCCAGTCCATCTGAATCTGACCGTTGCCGGCGAGGAATTTTATTTCTTGTCCAGAGCTGCTTCGATTGCGGCCGTGACCTGGGGGGAGTCCGGGGTGACTGCCGGCTCGAAGCGTTCTACTGGTTTCCCGTTGCGGTCGAACAGGAACTTGGTGAAGTTCCATTTGATTTCGCCGCCAATTTGCGGATTGGCGGCCTTGTCCGTGAGGAATGCGTAAAGCGGGGTTTTGTCCTCGCCGACGACTGAAACTTTCGCCATCATGGGGAAGGTAACGTTGTATCGGTTGTGGCAGAATTTCTTGATTTCATCATTGGTGCCCGGCTCTTGCTGGGCGAAGTTGTTAGCGGGAATGCCAACGATGACCAGGCCGCGATCCCTGTACTTTTCATACAACGATTCGAGCCCGGCATATTGCGGGGTGAAGCCGCATTTGCTGGCGACGTTGACCAGCAGCAGTACTTTTCCCCTATAACTGTTCAGGCTGACGGGCGCGCCATCGATGGAGTTTAGGGTAAAGTTATAAACGTTTCTCGTGGGCACGGCCAGCGAGACCGCGGCGATGCATACGGTAAATAAAAGAGCCAGTTTACGCATAGAGTCCTCCGGTTGTTTTATACATCGCAAAGGTCGACAGCCTGCAAAAGCGAGGTTTTTGGATCGCCGGTGGGCACGAATTCGTGGGCCACATATCCCTTGTACCCGGTTTCTACGATTCCCCGCATCACGCCATCCCACTGTACTTCCTGCGTATTGTTGAGCTCATGGCGCCCCGGAACGCCACCGGTCTGGAAGTGGCCGAGCCATTGAATGTTTTCCTTGATGGTGGCAATCAAGTCTCCTTCCATGATTTGCATGTGGTAGATGTCGTAAAGCAATTTCACGTGGGGAGAATTGACTTCCTTCATCACGGCCACGCCCCATGCAGTGTGGTCCGCCATATAGTCCTTGTGGTTGACTTTGCTGTTAAGGAGCTCAAGGTTCAGGACAACGTTGTTGTCTTCCGCAATTTTCTTTACGCGGTTCAAGCCCAGGATGACATTCCTGGCGCCTTCTTCGTCCGACATGCCGCGCCGGTTGCCGGAAAATGTGATCACGTTGGGGACCCCGGCTTTCGCAGCCAAGGGGATGTTTTTGCGGAGCCCCTCTTCGATTTTGTCGTGATTGGCAACTACGTTGAGGGCGTCGGGGATGGTGCCCGCGTCGGCATAGCCCATGGTACAAATCAGGCCGTATTTTTTGGGCGCTTCGAACTCTTCCGGCTTCAGCAGGTCGACTCCCTTGCAACCGATCTGGGCCGCATAAGCTGACAATTCGTCGAGAGTCATCGACGGATAGCACCAGCGGCTTACAGACTGCTGAATCCTTCCCTTTCTTTGCATCGGAGCGGCAGGCGTCGCCGTTTTTTCCTGTGTCCAGGCAAGAGGAGAAGAGGAAGCGAGTGCAGTGCCGGCGAGCGTGCTCTGGAGCATCCTGCGGCGGGACATAAAAGACATCTTAGGGAACCTCTCTGGGACGTGCTGAGCTCACGCAGGTATTTTAATCTTGGATGTACAATTCGGGCGCGGATGGAGGGCCAATCAGGCAGCCTGGAAACAGCACAGCGGCTCGGCGAGCCTACAGACTTCTGCCCACAGCCTGTGCGCAGATAAGGGATCTGCCGCCTCGCTGGCTGGTTTTTCAGCCGCCTGGAATGCCCGTCTTTCTTCTGGTCACCGTGTTGCTCTCATTGCTATCTATTCCAACCCGGGCCCAGGTGGTCGTTTTCTGGCAGCCGGGATTTCCCACGGTCGCAAGCCAGCCTCTGGACCGAGCTTCGTTGTCCTCCACGCTACATCCCGATTTTCTGGATCTAACAGCCATGGAGGCCCCCGACGCGCTGGACAAGTGCGAACTGCTGGTTCTCCCTTACGGTTCGGCAGTCCCCACTGACGCGTGGAGGGCGATCGAAGCGTACATGGCGAGAGGTGGGAATCTGCTCATTCTGGGCGGTCAGCCATTGCGCGTACCGGTGACCCAGGCAGGTGCGAGGTTTGTGTCGGGCCGTGCGCAGGATACTTACTCGCGGGCGCTCGATTTTCGCCACTCGTATGAGGTTCCGGTGGCTCAAGATGCCCATTTTGCGTGGAAGGACGGTTATGCCTTCGAGGCTACCCCTCAGGTGAAAGCGGAGAAGTTTTTCGCCGTGGAGGGTCCTCTCAATGGACTTGGTTATATGGCGGATCCCTCCGGACGGCTGGAGGCTGCGCCGGTGATCGTAATGGATCGCTCATCGGGAGGCCGGGTCGTGTGCCTCGACTTTCAGCCCGCGGCTGGATTTTGGGAAAGCGCAGAGGGTGCGGCGCTGATTCGCGAGTCCGCCGGATACGCGCGCCAGGGCTCCACGCACCTGTCGATCGAATTGCGTTTTTCGGTTGTCAGGCGCGAAGAGCCGCCCGGGATCACGGTCCATTTGCGGCAAGCGCATCCTGTGGAGGGTGAACTGCATGCGGAACTTCTCTCCGCGGGGAAGCTTCTTCAAGAAGCCGCGCTGCCGGTGGGAAAAGATGAGAGTGCCGCCCTGCCGGCGTTCTTTCAAAAACCGCTTCCCGCGGGTTTCTACACGGTGCGAGCGACTTTTCGACAACAGGGCCAATTTCGGGAGTTCTACGAGAATGGGTTCTGGGTAGCGGAGCGGAACTTTCTCGACACCGGCAAGGCTTTGGGAGTGGCGGGCGATTTCCTCACTCGCGGGGGCAAACCTTTTATGCCGGTGGGGACGAATTACTTCACCAGCGAAGAGAATGGGTGGGATTTTTCCGGACCGCGCAATGCCTCGGTGTGGGATCGCGATTTTCGAGAGATGGCAGCACGCGGAGTCACGTTGGTTCGCACCGGCGTATGGATGAAGAGCGCAAAATTGGTTCAGCCCGGCACGGGCGAGCCGGACGAGCGCTTCTTTCGCAATCTGGAAGCCTTTCTACTCTGTGCGCAGCGCTACGGAATCGCCGTCAACTTCACGTTCTTTGCTTTTACGCCCGATGCGCCGGCCGGGAAAAATCCATATCTCGATGAGGGCGCTCTGCGGGCCCAAAGGGCGTATGTGCTTTCCGTCGTGCGACACTTTGCTTCGGTGCGGTGGCTCTGCTGGGATCTGATCAACGAACCGAGCTTTTCAAGCCCGCAACAGATATTCAAAGGGAACATTCCCATTGGGGACCCGGCGGAAGTCAGCGCCTGGCATGAGTGGCTCCATGACAGATACAAAACGATTGTCGCGCTCGCGGGCGCGTGGGCGGTCACTCCGGAGCAGCTCGGCAGTTTCGATAACATCTCCCTCCCCGCCGCGGCTGACCTGACCTTCACGCGTCATGGAAATCCCCTCCAGGTGCGCGCCGTCGACTACAACCTCTTCGCACAGGATATGTTCCGAGGGTGGGTAGGTTCCATGGCTGCGGCCATCCGCCGGGCGGGCAGCAGCCAGCTGCTTGATGTCGGTCAGGATGAAGGTGGTGTGACGAACCGGCTGCTGAACCAGTTTTATGGCCGTCAAGTCTCATTCACAACCAACCACACCTACTGGCAAGACGATGCGTTGTTGTGGGACTCGATTGCGGCAAAGCTTCCCGGCATTCCCAATATCACTGGCGAAACCGGCTATCAACCTGTCTGGGCCCCGGACGGCACCTGGCGCTATGACGAGTTCAGTGGATTGCCGCTGATGGAGCGCAAGTGGGCTTTGGGTTTTGCCGGCGGCAGTTCCGGCGTGCTGCAGTGGGACTGGGCGCGCGAACTCGACTTTGGCATGAAGCGAAGCGATGGTTCAGCCAAGGTCTGGGAAACGATGTTGGGGAAGCTGGGTGAGTTTGCCCAGCAAGCCGCACCTTATGCAACGGAGTTGATGAAGCCGGAAATCGCGATTGTGCTGCCGCAGTCTCTGCAGCTTTCTGTTTTCAATGGATTGGCGATCGAAGCCCAACAGAATGCGGTTCGCGCGCTCTATCACTATGCTCGGGGCGAGGCCTATGCGGTCGGCGAATATCAGATTGCTTCTCTCGGCTCGCCCAAACTCATCATCCTTCCCTCACCGTTGGTTCTAACGGATGAAGCGTGGCGGGCGATCCTGGGGCGCGTGAAGGCTGGGGCTACTCTGCTGGTGTCTGGCCCGTTTGCCGCGGACCCTCATTTCCATCCGACGGGGCGGGAGGAGGAGGTTGGCCTCGATTACGTAGATGCGCCGCTTATTTTGCGTGACAACACATTCACATGGCCCGGCGGTGAAGAGGGGTTGACGTTTGTGGGCAACAAAACGACAGTCTTGAGCCGCGCCCAGCTTCCCGGCAATCAGGATTGGCTGGAGAAGCCTCTGGGCAAGGGGAAAATTCTGTTTGCTGCTTTGCCGCTGGAACTCAATCAGAACCTGAAGGCTGTGGGAGATGTTTACCGCTACGCTATGAGGGCAGCGAATATTGCGGCTGTTTACACGACAGAGTTGCGCGACCCGGGCATCCTCATTTGCCCAACTCGCCTGGGCAAAGCGACCCTTTACGCGTTGACTTCCGAATCCAATAGGACGGCGGTTGAGTTTCGCGATATGCGCAGTGGACTCAACGTTTCCGGCCAACTTGAAAGAGGTCGTGCGGCGCTGCTGCTCATCAGCGATGAGGGAAGAATGATTGCTTCTTATAACTGGCCGTAGAGACGCACGGCGAATTCCCTTTCCCTTGCGTTGGCCCGTGCCAGCAAAAGATTGGCAACGTTCGGGGACGTGATGAGGAGCAGCAAAGCGACCACTTCCATCACGATCCAGAGCGGCACTGCTCTTCTTCTTCCAATTCCAGATCGGAACGCAGCTCCCGCTCCAGATCGTCATCTCGTTTCCTTATCTGCCACCATCTCATTTCAACTCTCCTCGGGCGCCGGCCACATCACTCGCGCCACAGCCTCGGCCATCTGTCTCCACTGGGATTCTTCAACGACAAGCTGCTTTTTGCCCTTATCGGTCAATCGGTAGTATTTGAACTCCCGATTGCGGTCTGGAGCGGTCTCCCATTTAGAGACGACCCATCCTCTTCGCTCCAGGCGGTGTAGCGCTGGATAGAGCGAACCATGCTGCATCTGCAGAAAATCGTTCGTAGTCCTCTGAATGTGTTTTCCGATCTGGTGCCCGTGAGCCGGTCCATAGAGAAGCGTTCGGAGGATAAGCATGTCCAGAGTTCCCTGGAGCAGGTTCGCGCGTGGCTGTGCCGGTTTCGCCATGGAAGACATCCGACCCCTTCGATAGCAAGTGATGGTAGACGCTCGACCATCGGTTGGTCAAGGACGGAATTCTAGAGTTGCATGGCGAATGTTGACTTCAGGGCCAATGCACTCATCCAGACGGGTCGAAGGCCAAATCTACAAAGTACCAGTCCCGTCTGACGATTAGATTCGACGTTTCGACGGCACTCCGCCTCCAAGCGCCGCGACGAGCGGATCTGATTCAGATAGCCGTATAGATACAACTTCAGTAAATCGCGCGGATCATAACCAGGCCGACCCGTTTGTGCGGCTTCGGCTCGTTCGAATCCGAGGTCGACCATCTTCAATCCGTCGACGAAGGCATCTATGACACGGCAGACATGGTCTGCTGGCACAAGATCGTCGAGAGCGACCGGAAACAATGTTCCCTGGTTACGTCCTTGACCTTCAATGAATCCCATAAGATGACACCCTCGCCCTGTAAAGAGATCGTCTCATTGGCGCAGCCTCAGTTCAGAAGTTTCTTTGAGCATTTTTTCAATCTGCTGCCAGCTCACTCTCTCAAACTCCTTCAACATCGGGCGAATATCGGAGCTTGACAATACAAGTAGCTGTCTATATATAGTCATCTTAGTATGAAAAAACCTGACTCGCTCCAAGGGACTCTGGATCTGCTGGTGTTGAAGATTCTTTCGCGCCGGCCGCGTACGCATGGTTACGGCATTATGGCCGCAGTCAAAGACTGTTCCGACGATCTGCTGCGTGTTGAAGAAGGTTCCTTGTACCCAGCTCTCTATCGCATGGAGGAAGCTGGCTGGATTCGCGCGGAATGGATCAAGAAGGACACGGGAAGACGGGCGCGCGTGTATGAGCTGACGGC
>JBARKD010000637.1:0-8418 GCA_049800615.1 Acidobacteriaceae bacterium
GAGCAAGGGAAGCGACCTGCATTGGCGCGAAGGGAGCACGAGTCGCCTCATCCAGCTTCATCTTCAGCACCGCACCAGCGCTCAAGGCAAATAGGCTCCTACCATCCGCGGCAATCCGCAGGGCGTGCGATGGAAGGCTGTCTATCCGATGGAGCGCTTCCAGGTCTCCAGCGGCATCGATCTTCCAGGTTTGCAGTGCACGGCCGTGCGAACTGTACAAAACCTCTCCCGATGGGTGCATCGCCAGGGCTGCTGCCTCAGCATTCACCGAAGCCTGCACCGTCTGTTTGTGTTTCAGGCCGCCCGCTGGTTCGTAGGCGAACCTGGACAACGAGCCGTCCAAAGCGTGCGCTACGTAAACGCGCCTCCCGTCCGGATGGAGCACCATGCAGGCAGGGCCACTGCCGGCAGTAACGTCGCAGCGGCTGGATACACAAAGCTCGCCGTTCACGAGGGCAAGCACGCTCAGCTTGTCGGCGCCCATGTCCGCTGTGAGCACATGCCCCTGCCGATCGAAAATGATTGCCGAAGGATGTGCCGATGCCTGGAGCGGATGCGGTCCCGATCCAATTTCCTTCAGGATCCCGGTGACTCTTCCCAGCCGCCCGCCTTCGTCGATGGAGACAACGTTGTATGCGCCACCGCCATGGATCGCGACCACAAGGCTGCGTCCATCCGGAGCAATCGCCAGGTCTCGGGGCTGGGTACCTGAAAGCGATAACGGTACCTGGTTGATCCGTTCAAGGCGCCCTGTCAGCTGATCGATCCCGTAAGCCTCTACGCTGCCGCGAGGTAGATTCTCGAATCGTGACACTCCGTTGGCTACATACAATTTGCCATTGGCGATGGCTATCACAACGGGATGAGCAACCGGGATTGTCTGCAGCTCGACCCAACGCGCCGGAGAGACAGAATAGACATGAATCGCGCTCGCCGTCCCGACGTATGCGAACCTTGTGGCCGACCGGGGCTCAGCCCAACCCAACCGTCCGCCGGCGGCACTCAACAATGAGGCGCTCCCCGCCATCTGCAAAAAGCGTCTGCGATCCAGTGCGATCATCTTCACAATCCCCTAAACGCGAACCGACATGGCGTGATGGAACACGTTGTTCGGATCATACTTCTTCTTGACCTGCTGCAGAAATTCGTAATTCGGCCCGTAGTAAAGCTGAGGCCAATAGGCGTAATTGAGCATGTCGGCATCGGGATAATTGATGTAGCACCCCTGGTAATAGTCGCCGGGGAAGGGCGTTCCCTGGTGGGACGCGTCAACGTCGGGGCCCGAATACAGCTCCTGGTAAAAGTCACGAATCCAGGCGAGGTGGCCATCGTCCTCGCCCGCTTTCCCCCAATACGTCTGAAACTGCAGCTTCATGATGCTGGAGCGCTGGAAAGCGCTGGTTTCTTCCAGCATCTCTTTGCGGTTCATCGCGCCCCCGTAGGAGTCAATCTCGACCACGGAATGGGTGAGATCGATGCCAGGCATCACTTGCGTCAGGTGCTTGTAAAAGATGCCGATCTCGCGTTCCGTGTAGTTTTTTTTCATGTAGGTCGATTTGTACTTTGCCCGAGTTGTTCCGCGCCGCATTCCTCCGGCGGCTCCTGTGTCGGCCCACAGGTCGCGAGTCATCCGATGGGGTCCGAAGCTTTCGGCAGATGGCACAGCCGTCATCGGAGCGCTGCCGGACGGCTTCAAGGCGTCGAACAGGGCGAGAAATTCGTCTAGAACTTTCGTATCTTTGCAAGTTCCGTCGGGATTGCAGAATTGCGTTTCAATGCGCAGAAAGCCTCTGGCCTGATGATTGGCCTCGAGGATGGAAAACAATCCCCAGGTCTCGGGATCCTGGCCGCGCGTGGCAAAGTAGCCGCCGAAGGAGCTGAAGATTTTCGCGAATTTTTCCTCGGTCATTTCGGACCAGGGGAAAATCATGTTGGAGGACACAACCTCCTGTGGCGCCGCCGGTAGGCGATCAAAGAGGTAATTGACGATTACGCCGAAGTTTCCGCCCCCGGCGCCGCGGCAGGCTCTAAGCAGATCCGGATCCTGCTTTGCCGTGCAGGTACGGAGCGCTACTTTTCCCTGCGAATCAACGGCGAGGATCTCGACGCCCGACACCCAATCAGCCGTGGTTCCATATAAGCGGGAAACGAGACCATATCCGCCGCCGGTAATATGCCCACCCGCACCAACAGAACCGCAGGTACCACCAGGCAAGGTCACATCGAATAGCTTGTACAGTTCCTGATAGGCCTGACCGAGCGTGGCTCCAGCGCCCACACGATAACCTGCCTCGGTTCCACTGCCTACCTGGTTCATCATCGACATGTCGATGAGCGTGCCCTTCGGGTTGTTGGCATAGAAGTCTTCGTAGCAATGGCCGCCGGAGCGGATCGTCGGCCGCTGCCCGGCGCTGATTACTTGTTGCAGCGCGTCTGCTGTGTCCTGAGGGCTCAAACACAACGCGACACGGCTGACTGCGTCCGCGGGGTTCGACGGCCAGCGCCCGTTTCTGGCGCGCTTCAGGACGTTGAACCGCGGATCGTCGGGAGTGATGAGAATCGCCAAGTTCCTGCTCTCGCTATCGTCTACTTGCAAGCTTAAAACAAAAAGGGATGCGATCGCTCGCACCCCTGGAAGGAGAAGTTGGAGTGACTAGAAGATGAATTTGCCGCTGATCTGGCCGATACGGCCCGGGGCAGTATTAGTCGCCTGGCCGAACTGACCCTGGTTTGCGTCGCCAGTCACGCTGGTGAAGTTCGCGTGATTGAAGACATTGAAGAACTCGATGCGGAAGTTGAGTTGCATTCTTTCGTTAATCTTTGTGTCTTTGCCCACACCGGCGTCTGTGTCGATCTGCCCTGGACCATGGAAGGCATATTGCTTTGTATTGCCGGTTACGCCACAAACTTCATAGCCGCAACTAAGATTGCTGGCGAAGGCCGAGGTGTTGAAGAAGTTATGGCCCGCGGCATGAGGATTCAACTTCTTGATAGCGGAGACCTGATTGGGATAATCGAGGCCGAGGTTGGTGAGAGCAAAATCGCCGCCGCTCTTAAAGCTAATGGGAAAGCCGGTGTTGAACCGGCTGATCCCGGTGATGTGCCATCCCTGAGAATAGCGGTGAGGGCCCATGAAACGATCAAACGGAAGATTCCAGTTGTAGCTGGCGACAAAATTGTGCCGCATGTCCCACGATGACTGGCCGTATGCGCGGCTTGGATCACGGGGATCCCAATGGGCAGCAATGTCGTCCAGCGACTTGGCGTAGGTGTAAGACAACAGGTAGGTGACGTCGCGCGCCCGGCGCTCCGCCGAGACTTGTAGCGAGTTGTAGGTTGAATTTCCCGAGTTCTGCAGGTACGTGGCGGAGGCAAACGCTACCACCGGGCCGCCGCTGGAGTTGGTGTAGTTTTGACTGATGGCCTGGTTGTCGATGGCGCCGGTAAAGCTGCCGTAAAAGTTCTGACCGTTCAGTTGGTAGATACCCCCTTCGCCGTTGGGCCCGCAACCGGGGAGTGATTGGCAAAGCGGCGCGCTACCCCAAATCAAGTCTTCGCCGTGCTCGATGTGGCGCCCCTGGGTCGCCACATAGGCCACGGTCAAGACTGTCGCCTTGTCGAGCTGCCGTTGGATAGAAATGTTGTAGTGTTGGCTGGCTTGGGTCTTGTTGTGGTTGTAGTAACCCGGCACGTAGAGAGGCATCAGGTTTCCGAACATGAAGTTGGGGAATGGCCCTGGGCCTGAGGGATAGGTGAAGGGGAATTTTTGCCCTTGCGAGATGCCGTTCGCGCGCGTGATGTAAGGGCTTCCAAATTGAGTTGGCTGTGGCGACGACCAATAAAGTCCCCACGGGGCGTCGCCAAGGATGCCGAAGTTTCCGTTGTCGGCTACACCCAGGTAGTAGACACCCCAGGCCGCCCGGATACTGGTCTTGCCTGCCGCACCGAAGATACCGCCGGAAGGCGAGTAGGCAATACCGATCCGAGGTGCGATGTTGTTATAGCGGGTCGGTGAGATGGTGCTGGGGACGCCAGGATCGCCCGGAACCAGGTTGCCCGGGGGCGAATTAGGGAATTTGATGGATTGCTCACCGGGTACGGGTGTGGTGAGACGACCATATACGTCGCTCCATGGCCGCATCACATCCCAGCGCACGCCGTAATTGAGCACGAAGCTGGGAGTCGCCTTCCACGAGTCCTGGACGAACAGGCCGCCGTACTGGGTACGGTTGTCCAGTAGCTGAATGGAACATTGCACAAATGAAGCCGGTGCGCCAATGAAGTAGTCGGAAACATCAGCGCCGGTCTCGATTCCGTTGAAATTGAAATAACCGTTCGGTCCGCAGGTGTTGCGGGCGTTCAATTGGTAGTAGCGGAAAACTCCGCCAAAACTGATGGAATGATTGCCGAGCGTCTTGCTGACCGTATCACTGACGCCGTAGCTAGTCTCGGGTTGATAAAGATTTAGCCAGTTGGTACCGACGGCAAAGCTGTTGAAGAACAGAGTCGGCAAGGAAGACGGATATCCAGGGGGACCGCTGTTGACCAGGCCGCCGGTGGTGGGGTCGGTGTTGAAACCGTACTTCCCATACGATGTAATCGAGGAACTGGAAGCCGGCTGTGCGGTGTGTTCTGCCCAGCGGAAAAACTGGATACGCGCCACGTTGACCAGGGTGGCTCCGATGGTCTTAGTATTGCTCAGGACGAAGAGCTGGCTGCGCGAGGGCTGCGTGACCGGATAGCCGGGGAGAGTCTGCACGCCGTTATCACTGTAGACGGGGTTGATCGCGGTTGCATCGTCGTAGTGATAGTAGAACGACCAGTCACCCGTCATGCGATTGACAAAGTCAATTCTCTCGGCCATGTTGGTGTCGATGATGGATCCCTTGTTGGATGCGTCGTCGTAGTTGTAGCCGCCGGCCTGATTGGACTGCGGAATGATGGACATGGTCTGTTTCGCGACCGGGTCTATGTAGGCGGAGATATTATGGGCCGGCACGACGGCGCCGGAGGGGTCGGCGGTTGTGGTTGGCGTGCCGAGCTGGTTATACAGGGTAGGGGTGCAAGCCGGGGGCGCGCAGTTGCCACCTGCTCCATTGATCACTCCGCCTCCGCGGCTCGCAAGGGTTGCCGCCCAGGCGTCGCCTTGCACGGGGGTGTCCAGGATCGAGTCTGAAAAGATGCCGTTGCGTTCGTCGTTGCTCAGGACCTGTACGACGCCGGTGCTGACTCCGGCTACCCGCCGCGTCTGTTGGTAGTCAGTGAAGCTGAAGAGACGGTCCTTCCAGATAGGACCGCCCAAGACCCCGCCAAACTGATGTTGCTTCAACTCGGCTTTGGTGCTGTCGAAGTAGTTGATCGCGTCCAGCTTCTGGTTGCGGTAGAACTCGAACAGCGTTCCATGGAAACTGTTGGTTCCGGACTTGGTCACGGTATTCATGACGGCACCCGTGAACTTGCCATACTCGGCGCTGAAGCTGTTGGTGATGAGGCGGAACTCCTGCACCGAGTCCGCATCCGGAATCAGGCCCGCACCCATGTTTTTGGTTTCGTTGACCTCGGCGCCATTCACCAGGAACGCATTCGCCCATTCAGGCTGGCCGTCCGTCGAGACATTGCCGGCCGAGCCGTACAGGCCGGAGGCGGGTGCGCGATCGTTGTAGTTGCTGTTCGTATTAGCCGGCGCGACGCCCGGCTGAAGCCCCAGCAGATCGAGGTAGGAGCGTCCGTTGAGCGGCATGGAGAGAATCTGGGAAGAGGTGATGGTGGTGCCCAGAGAAGTTGCCGCCGTCTCCACCTGGACGGAGCTGGCGTCCACGGAAACGGTCTGGCTCACGTTGCCGACCTTGAGCGAAAAGTCATATTTAAGCGCGTCGTTGACGTTCAGGTTGATATTGTCGATGACTTGATTCTCGAAACCCGCCATGGAGGCTGTTAGCCGGTAACTGCCCGGCGGCAAAGCGAGAATTGTGTATTGGCCTGAAGCATCGGCAGTGGCCGTACGGCTGTAGCCGTTGGAAGTCTGAACGATGGTGAGGGTCGCATTCGGGAGCACAGCACCAGAGGAGTCACGAACATAGCCGATAATGGATCCGGTTACGTCAGCCCGCACAAGGGGGGTTAAT
The DNA here is from genome assembly GCA_049800615.1 of Acidobacteriaceae bacterium. Classification (GTDB taxonomy): domain Bacteria; phylum Acidobacteriota; class Terriglobia; order Terriglobales; family Acidobacteriaceae; genus PALSA-350. Next base: position 6,126 of record JBARKD010000637.1, read on the forward strand.
AGCAGCGCGATCAAGAAGAGAAAAAAATAGCGACAGCGATGGAATTTCACGGTGACGATCCTCCAGGAAAATGCCGCAGTGGTGCTGTTTGTACGACGATATCGAGATTTCATAAACCCACAAGCGAAATAGTGCGAAACACCCTGCATTGTTAACCCTTTCAGCTTTCGTCGCGGGAAGGGGTGGGAGTAGATAGTTTGGTAAGGTGAGTTAGCAGAGCGCGGAAGATAGTTCGCTTCGTGGACTAATGGCGAATTGGGCGCATAGAGAGAGGATTGCCAGCGTGAGCGAAGATACCAGGAAACCATCGGGCGATTCTGCCCTGGGAATGAATGATGAGATTTCCCGCCGCGATTTTTTGAATGCGACGCTGTTGGCTTCCGGCGGTGCTCTGCTGGGCGGGCTCACGCCCTATCAACTGATGGCCCAAATGGGGAAAGACAATTGGACGGGTTATGGCGGTGTGGGCGATTATGCCGGGTCGCACGGGAATACATTCGACGTGATGACGGCGGGACATCAGATACGCGATCACATTTTTGCCAACCCTCCCGCGCAGGCGGAAGAGACCGGCGAAGTATTCGATTTTGTCATTGTGGGCGGCGGTCTGAGTGGCCTGGCGACGGCGCTCTATGTGCAGAAACATGCGCCGCGAGCAACCTGCCTGGTGCTGGAAAATCACCCTATCTTCGGGGGCGAGGCCAAACGAAACGAATTCATGGTCGACGGTGAGACATTGATGGCGCCGCAGGGGTCCGATCATTTCGCGACGCCACTCCCAGGCAGCCCCCTGGCTGACTTTTACGAATCCGTTGGCGTCGATGCGGCGAAGTTTGAGTATCAGACGTGGAAGAGTTCCATGCCGGAGATTCCTGTGGGCCGCAGCTTCGAGCATATCCGGGCACCCTACGGCATTTATTTCGGGGCTAACTTCGGTCAACAGGTAGGAACGTGGGTGGTGGATCCGTGGAAGAACAACCTGGAAGGTGCGCCGCTGACGGCGGCCATGCGCGCGGAAATCCTCAAGTACCGCGAGCTGGGGGCAAAGCGCGGCCCGGAGGGCTATGAGCACCCGCACGAGCTCGATGCCATCAGCATGGAAGAGTACATGATGAAGAGGTTCGGCCTGAGCCAGGAGACGATCCGGAAGTTCCTCATGCCCGGCCCGGGCGATGGTTTCGGGTTAGGACCGGATGCGCTTTCCGCCTATGCTTTTGGCTTTGACGGCGATCCTATGAATTACGGCGAGGATACGGAGCTGCAGTCGTTTCCCGGGGGTAATGGCGGCTTCGCGCGGCACATGGTGAAGACGCTGCTACCCGCGTCGATTCCGGGCCCGCGCACGCTCGAAGCGGTGTGCCGCGGGCGGGTGAATTTTGCTGCGCTTGATCATGCCGGTGAGCGCACACGTATCCGGCTGGGGTCAACGGTTGTGCGCGTGGAACACGAGGGTCCGGCTGAGCAGAGTGAATTTGTGCGCATCACTTACACGCGCGCGGGCAAGGTCTACCGTCTGAAAGCTCGGGCCGTTGTGATGGCGGGCGGCAGCTGGACGACCAAGCATATCGTCATCGATCTGCCTGCACAGCAACGCGAGGCTTATGCGCAGTTTCTCCGCTCGCCCTGCATGCTGATCAATGTCGCTTTGCGGAACTGGCGATTCCTCTACAAGCGAGGGATCTCGGGAGCGTTCTGGTATGGCGGATTTGGGGAATATGGATCGGTGCGCAAGCAGCCGACGTTTGCTACTCCGAATAAGACGATAGGGCCGGATTCTCCGGTCGTGATGACTGTGAAAGTGTTGTATCTGCGGCCTGGTTTGCCAATGTCGGAGCAACAGAATGCGGGCCGGGCAGAGCTGTTGTCTACTTCGTTTCAGGACTACGAGCGGAAGACGCGGGAGCAGCTTACGGAGATGTTCGCGGGAACCGGATTCGATGCCAAGCGGGATATTGCTGGGATTGTGCTCAACCGCTGGGGGCATGCATATTGCAGCCCGCAGCCGGGGTTCTTCTTTGGTAAGGATGGGCAGCCGGCTCCGCGGGAGATTCTGCGGCGCGCTCCGTTTGGCCGGATTGCTTTTGCTAATACGGATCTTTCGGGGGATCCGGGGCATGCTACGGCTATTGCTGAGGGTCAGAGGGCGGCGGGGCAATTGATCACCAGAATTTAGGGGTTGGCGAAACCGCAGGTCTCTCCACTGCGCTTCGCTTCGGTCGAGATGACAAATCTGTGGGTAGGGGAGAGCTGCTTTTCCAGGAAGCAAACTGCAGATCTCTCCACTGCGCTACGC
>JBARKD010000638.1:0-12194 GCA_049800615.1 Acidobacteriaceae bacterium
GCTTTAGAGGTCATAATACCCGTTTGCGACATCCTACACCAAGCCAAACGGACCTCCTGGCAACGTTTCCTGAGAGCGGGAAAGGTTTGCCCACGATGGGAAATCGCGATACCCAACCGTGGTTTTCCACAAGATTCGCCCAGGATGAAACGATCCCCGCTATTCATCCTGCTTGCTTGGATGCAGGCTGGCGTTTTAGCCCCTGGGGCCATTTTTGGGATAATAGCCTCATGTCGAAGCGCGAATTTCAGACAGAAGTCAATCAGCTGCTGCAACTGATCGTTCACTCCCTTTATTCCCACCCGGAAATCTTCCTCCGCGAACTCATTTCCAATTCCTCGGATGCCCTGGACAAACTCCGTCATCTGACCCTGGTCGACGAGGCCTATAAAAGTTTGCCTTTCGAGCCCCGCATCGATCTTGAGCTCGATGAAGAGAAGAAGACACTCACGGTCGCCGACACCGGCATCGGCATGAACGAAGAGGATCTGACATCGAACCTGGGCACGATCGCCCGGTCGGGAACAAAAAATTTCCTGTCCCAGCTTTCAGGCGATGCCAAGAGGGACTCGAACCTCATCGGCCAATTCGGCGTGGGCTTTTACAGCGCCTTCATGGTGGCGGACCGGGTCGAGGTTGTCTCACGCAAAGCCGGCGAAGAGAAAGCCTGGCGCTGGATCAGCGATGGCAAAACCGGCTTTGAGATTGAGCCTGCCGAACGCTCCGTTGCCGGCACCACCGTGCTGCTTCACCTGAATGAGGAAGGCCAGCAATACGCCAATAGCTGGCGCCTCAAGGAAATCGTCAAGAAGTACTCCAACCACATCGCCTTCCCCATCTTCTTTACCTATGACAAGAGCGAGTGGGACGAGAACGAAAAGAAATCCATCAAGAATCGGACCACGGAGCAGATCAACGCTGCCAGCGCTCTCTGGCGCCGTCCTAAAAGCGAACTCAAGGACGAGGATTACAAAGAGCTCTATAAGTCTCTCACCGGCGACTGGGAGGACCCGCTGTTCTGGTTTCACACCAGGGCGGAGGGAAGCCTCGAATACACCACTCTTTTTTACGTCCCCGCCAAGGCTCCCCTCGATCTCTACCAGGCTGAGTACAAGACAGGAGTAAAGCTCTATGTGCGCCGCGTGTTCATCATGGAGGACGCGAAGGAGCTATTGCCCCAGTATTTGCGCTTCGTTCGCGGGATCATCGACAGCGAAGACCTGCCTCTCAACGTGAGCCGCGAGATCCTGCAGCAGAACAAGATCCTTACCAGTATCCGCACGGCGAGCGTGAAGAAAATCCTCTCCGAGCTGAAGAATATCGCGTCGACGCAGCCTGATCTGTATCTCAAGTTCATCGCCGAGTACAACCGCCCGCTCAAGGAAGGCCTGTACAGCGACTACGCCAACCGCGAGACGCTGCTCGACCTGGTCCGCTTCCAATCGACCAAGGTCGAAGGCCTCACCAGCCTTGCCGATGTCAAGTCACGTATGAAAGAAGGGCAGAAGAGCATCTATTACATCACCGGGGGCACAGAAGCCTTGCTGCGTACCTCGCCCCTGCTCGAAATCTACAAGAAGAAAGATCTCGAGGTGCTGCTGCTCAATGATGAGATCGATGAGATTGTCTTCTCCGGGATCGACAAGTACGGGGACATCGACCTTAAATCCGTAAACAAGTCTGCCACCAGCGAGGATCTGAAAGACGACGCCGAGCCGGACAATACGGACAAAATCAAGCCGCTGATTGAGAAGCTGAAGGCGACGTTGGGCGACCGGGTGAAGGATGTTCGCGCCTCTGTGCGACTGGCCGACAGCCCGTCCTGCATCGTCTCGGACGCGGACGAGCCCTCGATGAAGATGCAGCAGATGATGCGCGCCATGGGGCAGAAGGATTTTCCTGCGCTGAAGCCAACGCTTGAAATCAACCCCGGCCACGAGATCGTAAAGAAGCTGCTGGCGCGTACCGATGATGCCGTCGCGGAAGATGCCGCGTGGCTGCTCTTTGATCAGGCACTCCTGATGGAAGGAGTGCCGCTACAGGACCCGGCTGTTTTTGTCCAACGACTCAACCGGATCCTCACGCTTTCCATTTAGTTCGCCGTTCCCGGATTTCCTCGCAGGGCAGGAGGAAGGAACCGCAGATCTCTTCACTACGGTCGAGATGACAATTTCACCTGGAGGCCGGATTTGGTGTTTCCAGGAGAAATGCCATTTTTCTGGCAACAAAATTGTCGTCTCGACCGGAGCGGAGCTCCGCTGCTCTTACTAGCAGTTCTTATCGATCTTCTGCGTCAATGCCTCGCGCCGCTTGAACTGAGAATTGCGGCCGTAGCCTCGGCAAGAATATTGTGCCCTTTGGTCGTGGGGTGCAGGTCGTCCCAAAAGAGGTATGTATCCGGGTCGACGGTATAGACGCCCTGCGATGCGGCGGTGACATTTGCCAACCCAAAACTCGCCGGAGAAGCGACGATTTTGTAGAAAAGGCCGAAGACGTCGAGCTGCATGAAGTTGAGATGCTTGCCCCGGTTCGACTCCTCGAGAAGCGCGAGGCCGGCAGATAAGAGCTGATTAAACAGTAGGCTTGCAGCGTTGGCGGTAATCCTGTCCTTGAGATTTCCGTTCAGCTCAGGAACTAATCCCAGAGGCGGCTGGTTAGGAATGATGAATTGCGTACCTCCAGCGTTGATGAGGCGTTGGATATCGTTGGTCACATTGACCGCTGCCTGCACTACGTCGTTGACCGAAGTAGCGCCGAGTATGTCGTTGGCCCCGCCCCAAACCACGAACAGGTCCCGGTGGCTGATCACCGGCGAGGTGGCGAGATAGTCGCTGATCTGGCGGCCCATGTTATTAACGGTAACCGAGAACGCAGGCGTGGGGCTCACGACCGTGGTGCCATTGCCGGTGGTGGCGTATCCATACGCGTAGTCGCTCCCGCCGTCGAGCGAATCCGTGATGATCGGCTTTGCCGGCAGCAAAGCTGCCAATTGTTCCACCCAAAGGCCGAAGTATTTTTGCGCAGCGGGAATGGTTTCGACGCCGTCGGTAGCGCGGCCGTCGGCGTAGTTAACCAGAGCGCCCGGGATACGCACCCCATACTTTTCCTGGGTGAGATGCGCAAGGTTGCCGGTGTCGGAGAGGGAATCGCCAAAAATGACGAGGTGAGTGCAATCCTGCCCTTGTGCCAGGAATGCGCTGAAGATCAACACCAGGGCAGAGAAGAGGGAAAGCAGGCGGCGGGGAAACATAAATTGTCCTCGTGGGTGATCTGGGGAACGGCAAGCATTGAAACATGACTCATAAACGAACGGCAACAGGATTTTTGACCCGAAATTTCCTGCCGCCGACGCCTTGACGGCGGCATGCTATTACCTACACAATGTAGCTCTAACCATGCTGGGCGAATTCGAATATCTGCTGATCACCACCGCCGCGCGTCTTGGCAATGAAGCGTATGGGGCCGCAATCCGAGAAGATCTGGCGGCTACCACGGGCCGAAAATGCTCCATCGGTGCGCTCTACACCACCATCGACCGTCTGGAAACGAAAGGCTTTCTAAAAACCTGGATGGGGGAGGCCACGGCAGAACGTGGCGGCCGCTCCAAACGCATGGTTCGGGTCACGCCCAGAGGTGTACAGGCCGCACGCGACTTCTACGAAGCCATCGCCAACGCCAGCCGTGGGGCGTCCTGGGCTGCGGACTCTATGCGGGTGCCGCTATGACCATCACCTCACAGTTGTTCGTTCTCGCCTCCCATTTCCTGTACCCCGAAGAACGTGAGGCTGTCCAGGGTGACTTGCTGGAGGCGGGGGACACGCCCTGGGAGTCGCTGTGCGGTGTCGTAGGTCTGGTCGTGCGCCGCGAAGCAGCCCTGTGGACTCACTGGCGCCCCTGGCTCGCGGCCTTTGGCTTAGCCCTGCCCAGCAGCTTCCTGCTGATGGGGTTCTCGCTCACCGTGAGCCGCGCTTATCAGCAGTTAGTGAGCGCGCCCATTCACAACGCCACCGGCTTGACTCTTGGCCCGGGATGGGCGCTCTTTCTGTGCAACGTCCTGCTTCTCGCCGGATGGTCCTGGACCGGCGGCTTTGTTGTTGGTGCGGTCTCCCGCCGAACGATGTGGGTGAGTGCGGTATTGTGCTTTGCTCCCTGCGCGTTTTGCTTAGAGCGCTTCCGGCTGGAATCCCTATCGCGCATGTGCCTGCTGCTCTTCATACCCGCTGCGCTTTGGGGAGCCCGCCGGGGATGGCAAATCGCGCGCATCAACCGCGCATCGGCCCTTGCATTGGCCCTTGGAGTAACCGCGCTAACCGTTCCCCTATGGACCACCGGCGGGGCCTGGATCCCGAATTGGGCTTTGAGTTGGCCCGCCTGGTACCTGGTCGCTACTGCGCGCAGAGCCTGAGGAGGGCGGAAAGCCTAAGGAGTGCTAGCTTCCATCGATTGACTGCTCCGCCGATTAGTATCACAATGTAGTTGTTAGCCGAGGAAAATTATCGTGCCCGCTCAGATAACCATCACCGTCAACGGCCGCGAACAGGCTGTCTCCAGCGCGCCGGAAACTCCGCTGTTGTATGTGCTGCGCAACGATCTCGAGCTGCGCGGCCCGCGCTTCGGCTGCGGACTCGCCCAATGTGGCGCCTGTGCTGTTCTGGTCGATGGAAAGGAAGCGCGTTCCTGCATCACGCCTGTTTCCTTCGCAGCCGGCAAGCCGGTTGTCACCATCGAAGGATTGGCGGCGCGTTGGGCCGACGCCAGGCGATCCGCACCAGGAACCTTGCATCCCGTGCAGCAGGCCTGGATCGATGAGCAGGTTCCGCAATGCGGTTACTGCCAAAGCGGGATGATGATTGCCGCCGTGCAGCTGTTGGAGAAGACCCCTAGCCCGACCGTGGCGCAGATCAAGGACTTTTTCACCAACACGCCGCCTTCCCCACATCTTTGCCGCTGCGGCACCTACTCTGCGATCATTGCCGCCGTGCAGCGGGCTGCGAAGGCGATGGCCGCCTGAGGAAAGCATGCCTCTGAAACCGCCCACCACGACACCCACCACGACGCCCACTACGATACCGGCACTGACCAGGCGCGCATTCGTCCAGGCCGGGGGTGCGCTTTTTGTTTCTCTTGCCCTGCCGCGTGCGATCGTGGCCGCGGATGGCAAAGGTCCCAACGAAGCGACGCAACTGGCTTCCTGGCTCGAGATCCGCAGCGACCAGACCATCGTTGCCCGCACCGGTAGAAGCGAAATCGGCACCGGCATGAGCGCGTTCTATGTTCAGGTCCTTGCCGAAGAACTGCGCGTTCAGCCGGACTGTATCACCCTGGTGATGGGCGATACCGACAAGACCCCGGATGGCGGCTATTCCGCGGGATTTCTCTCCGGGGCCGCCAATTTGCGCAAGGTGGCCGCATACACGTATCAAGCTTTGTTGCAAATCGCCTCGACCCGGCTCGGGGCGCCCGTTGCTGCTCTTTCCGTCACCAACGGGGTGGTGTCGGGCGGAGGCAAGGACATCTCTTACGCTCAATTAGTACAGGGGCATCAACTCGATCTGAAGATTCCCATCACCGGCACTTTGCCAAAATTCGCTCCCCCCAACGGCAATAGTGTCGCCGGACTTGATTGGGCGGGAATGGATGGATTGGTGGTGGCCGGGGATCCGCCGCTCAAGCCGGTAGGCGAGTACAAAGTCGTTGGAACGTCGTACCCCATGCCCGGAATCCCCGACAAAGTCACTGGCCGTGCGCAGTGGAGTTGCGATGTGAGACTGCCGGGAATGCTGCATGCGCGCATGGTACGGCCGCCTGCCCTGGGGGCGACGCTGCTTGCGGCCGGAACCGTCGATTCCGCAAAGTTTCCCACCGCGCGGGTGGTATCGAAGGGCAACTTGGTGGCGGTTGTCTCCCCCAACGAGTGGGAGGCGATTAGCGCGGTGCGATCCGTGGCTAACAGCAGCAAGTGGACTCACTGGTCGGGTCTTCCCACCAGTGAGAATCTGAGCCAAACCTTACGCGCTCGCGCATGGGGCGCTCCCGATGCGACCAAGGGAGACGCTGCCAAGGTGCAGGCTGCGCTGGCCAAAGCCGCGAAGACCATCACCGCTAGCTACGATCAACCGTATATGAAGCATGCGCCGATCGGGCCTTATTGCGCGGTCGCGGATGTACGCAGCGACGGGTCGGTGACGGTGTGGGCCCAGCAAGGGCACCTGCAGGCATCCCGCGCCCGCATTGCGAATCTGCTGGGCACCCCGATGGAGAAGGTAGTGGTTCATTGGCTGAGTCATGCTGCGCAGTTTGGCCGTAAGACCTTTGGCGGGGACGGCGCAGAAGCCGATGCCGTGATCCTCTCTCAGCTGACCGGCAAACCGGTACGCGTGCAGTGGACGCTGCAGGAGGATCTGGCCTGGTCGGTGGCATCTCCGGCGTGGTTTTGCGATATGCAGGGCGCACTTGATGCGAATGGCCGCCTGACCGCCGTGCAGTACGCATTCCATTCGCCGCACATGATGGATGCCCGGCTGCTGGGCGCGATGCTGGCGGGGATGCCCGGGGGAATCGAGAAACCGGGCGGCTTCCTGGCTCTCGAATGGCCCTACGACAAGATTGAGAACCGGTTGGAGCAGGTCTATTCCATGCCCAATGTGTGCTCCGATTCCGCCTATGGAGGGATCCGTGGCCTGATCATGCGAACCCCGGGCCAGCGCCAGCAGAACTTCGCCCTGGAGTCGCTGATCAACGAGGCTGCGGCGGCTGCCCAGGCTGATCCCGTACAGTTCCGCTTGCAGCACACGTCGGACGAGCGGCTGATCAATGTCCTGAAAGCAACCGCCACGGCAGCAGAATGGCAGCCACGGCCGGCGCCTCATCCAGGAGCGCGCAGAACCGGGAATGATCCGTTGCCGGGCCGCGGCATTGCTGTTGTGGTTCGCGAAAACGCTTATTGGGCGGGCATTGCGGAGGTCATGGTGACGCCGGCAACGGGAACCGTACAAGTGACAAATTTCACGATCGGCGCCGAATGCGGCAAAATTATCAATCCGCGCCAGCTCGACCGCTGCATGCGCGGGGGCGTGGTTATGGGCCTCGGCGAGGCCTTAAAAGAAGAGGTCACCTTCGACACGGAAAAGATAACCAGCACTGATTGGAGGCACTACAACATTTTGACCATGCAGGAGATGCCTGAGATCAAGGTGGTGCAAATCTCGCGCGACGACAAAGGGTTCGGCTCCGGAGGAGAAGCGCCAAACGCTGTAGGCCCGCCGGCCGTCGCTGCGGCAGTCTTCGATGCGACCGGCGTAGCCCCCCGCCGCATTCCGCTCACGCCTGCCTACGTGAGCGGGCTGCTGAAAAGTTAGACCACCTTCAATTCGGGAAAATGCCGGCGATATGGGTCAACATCCAGAGACATCAACCGTCCCGCAAACTCCTGACCCAGGCTTTAATCTCAGCCTCCGCATGGAAAGCGGGAAGAGCGCCGGCATATTTCTCAAATGGGTTCTTGGGGCCATGAGCGGGACGGATAATTGTCCGCTCCTCTTCCACGACGAACTCTACCCGGTCGCCTTCCTTTAGCCCGAGGCGGCGCCGTATCTCAAGCGGCACCGTGATCTGCCCTTTACTGAGAGTGCTGCTTGGGTGTGCCATCTTTACCTGCCGTCCTTATCGTAAAGATTACTTCTGTACCGCGGAAAGGCTACCCTTCGTGAGACCTCAGTAGTACCCCGGCAATCTGACCCCATTCTTCGTCCAGGGGTATGTCCGGATGGGGCTGGTGGGCCTGGTGGTACCAGTATCCGGCGTTCTCGCTATTCCCTTCCTTGCGGTGGAGATAAGCATGGATCCAGGCTCCATCGCCGGAAGAATAGTCCTGGGCGATTTCGTGAGCCCGATCGAAACTGCCCTTGGCGTCCCACCACAGCGCCTTCAGCAGCGGAGCAAGAGTCGCCGGTGGAGCAGATTCGCTGGTCGATGCGCGGAACTCTTCGATCGTCATGGGTGGAATTTTACGCCGGGTTTGCGTCTAACAGATGATCCGCCCAAATGCCCCTCCTTCTTTACCAGGAAAGGCCATTGTCTTTCAGGTGCTTAGGATCGTATATTTAAATATGCGACCTCAATGGTCGCATATTTCGTCCCCCGGATCGCGAGACTACTCTACTGCCATGGCGCGCACTCTTACCTCAACATCCTTAAGCGAACTTGCCGTTGGATCGTGCGCCACGCTAGCGTCTTTGGACCTCCCGGAAGAGATCCAGGGCCACTTGATGCATTTGGGGTTTGTCCCGGAGAACCGGATTCTCGCACTGCGCCGCGCTCCCGCCGGCGACCCCACCGTTTATTGCATTGACGGCGCAGAAGTCGCTCTCCGCAAGGAGACAGCGCAGTTCATTTCGGTTCACAGCGTTTGCATGCCGGAGCGAAAGGCCGAACGATGAGCCATTGCAGCCCCGGAGGTGGCGTAGCCGTCGCCCCACCCCAAAGCAGAGTCTCAGGAAAAGTCAGCACAGTTGCTCTCGTCGGGCCGCCCAATTCGGGCAAGTCCACTCTTTTCAATCGCCTGACCGGACTTCGCCAAAAGGTGGCGAACTACCCGGGGGTTACCGTCGAACACCATTCGGCGCGTATGAGCGGCATCGGCCATCGGGAGCTGACGCTGGTCGACCTCCCTGGGATCTATAGCCTCCAGTCTTCCTCCGAGGACACCCGCGTGGCCGTCGATGTGTTGCAGGGCAACATGCCGGGAATGGCCGCTCCGGACGTAGTCCTCCTGGTGCTGGATGCGCAGCAGCTCAACCGTCAGCTCATGCTGGCTGCCCCCATTCTGGCCATGGGCCTGCCGACACTGGTATTGCTCAACATGTCGGACCTGATGACGGCGCGCGGAGGGGAAATCGATCCTCTCGCCCTCGCCCGCGAGCTGGGTGCGCCGGTGGCCCTGATCAGCGCCACCAAAGGCTCCGGATTTGACGCCATCAGCCGCTTCCTCGTTCGCCTTTCTGAAACCGCCGAAGCGCGCATGGTGCCCATGCAACTTCCCGTGCTGCAAAATGCGGCTTCCTGCCATCAGTGGGCGACCCAGGTAAGCTCTCGTACGAAATACAAGGCTCCCTACTCCTCCGGTTGGACCCGCCGCCTGGATGCGGTGCTGTTGCACAGGATCTGGGGACCGCTCATCTTTCTGGCGGTCGTGGCTGGCGTATTTCAGGTGGTGTTTGCCGCCGGACTCCCGCTCAGCGACTGGTTAACCAACTTTTTCACCAAATCCAGCTCTACAGCTTTCCAAGTTATCCCTTGGACGTGGCTCCAGGTTCTGCTGCGCGATGGCTTGTGGAATGGCGTGCAGGCAGTTCTGGTCTTCCTTCCCCAGATCCTGCTGCTCTTCCTGGTGATTGGGGTGCTTGAGGACTCCGGCTACCTGGCGCGCGCTGCGCTGATTGCCGACCGCGTCATGCGCGTGATCGGTCTGAACGGGAAGGCCTTTATTCCCTTGCTTTCGGCCTACGCGTGCGCGGTGCCCGCAATCATGTCCGCGCGCACCATTGAAAACAAGCGCGACCGGCTGGCGACGATCCTGATAGCGCCGTTCATGACTTGCGCCGCTCGCTTGCCGATTTACACCTTGATCATCGCCGCATTCATTCCCAATCGGCCGATCCTGGGTGGCTTTTTCGGCCTCCGCGCCGCCGTCATGCTGAGCTTGTACCTGATGGGCTTTCTCGCCGCGCTGGCCACCGCGCGGATCCTGAAATCCTCGATCCTCAAAGCCAACGGCGCCCCGTTTATCCTGGAATTGCCACAGTACCGGTGGCCGACCCTGCGTTCCATCGGCCTCCGCCTGTTGGATCGCGGGACCGTCTTCGTAAAGCAAACCGGAACGGTGATCCTGGGAGTCACCTTTTTTGTGTGGCTGCTAAGTGTCGTGCCTTTCCATCACGGACAAATTGCCACCTTGACGGGAAGCGTGATAGGCAGGCTGGGTCACTGGATTGAACCTGTACTTCATCCCCTAGGTTTCAACTGGAAAATAGGCATTGGGCTCCTGAGTTCCGTCATCGCCAGGGAAGTGATCGTAGGCACCCTGGGAACGCTCTACGGCGCCGATCCGGCGACGCAATCCGTTGGTTTGCAGGCTGCGCTGCGTCATGACATGACCATCGGCGGCGCCATCGCTCTGGTGGTTTTCTTCGCCTTTGCCATGCAATGCACCTCAACATTGGCCGTGGTTCGCCGCGAAACCAATAGCTGGAAGTGGCCGGCCCTGCAGTTCTGCTACATGACGGGCCTGGCGTATCTTGCGGCCCTGACGGCAAACCAGATACTGTCGCGCGTCTTCTAACACCAGAGTTTCCCGCAGACCGCGTCCTCCTGAGAAAATAGAACAAACCTGAGAATTTAAGAGACTGAATAATGATTTCTGTTAGCGATGTCACTATGCGTTACGGGTCGAAGCTCCTCTTTGAGGAGGTTTCGGTGCAGTTCATTGCCGGGCGCCGTTATGGCTTGACCGGACCCAATGGCGCCGGTAAGTCCACATTTATGAAGATCTTGTCCGGCGAGCTCGATGCCCAGAAAGGGACGGTGGTGCGTCCCAAAAAAGTCGGCGTCCTGCGCCAGGACCAGTACGCGTTCGACGCGTTCCGTGTGATCGACACCGTCATCATGGGCAACAAAGGCCTATGGAAGGCGCTGGCTGAACGCGATGCAATCTATGAGAAATCCGAGCTCACCGATGAGGATGGAATGCGGCTGGGTGAGCTGGAAGGCATCGTAGGCGAAGAAGATGGCTATACGGCCGAGAGCGACGCCGCCGTCTTGCTGCAGGGGTTGGATATTCCCGACGAACTGCACGAACGCAGGATGAGCGAGCTGCAGGGCGGCCAGAAGGTGCGCGTGTTGCTGGCCCAGGCGCTGTTTGGCAAGCCGCAGGCCTTGCTGCTGGACGAGCCTACGAACTCCCTCGACCTTGACTCTGTGCACTGGCTGCAGAACTTCCTGCTCGAGTTTGAGGGCACGCTCATCACCATCTCCCACGACAGGCACTTCCTGAACAGCGTCTGCACGCATATTGCCGACATCGATTACGAGACCATCATCACCTATACCGGTGGGTACGATGAGATGGTTCTGGCCAAGACGCAGATCCGCTCTCGTCTGGAAGCACAGAACGCGCAACGGGATAAGAAAATCGCGCAGTTGAACGAGTTTATTGCCCGATTTTCAGCCGGAACGCGTTCCAGCCAGGTAACCTCGCGCAAGAAAGAAGTGGAGCGGCTGCAGACTACTGAGCTGGCGCGGTCCAACATCCAGCGCCCCTACCTCCGCTTCGATCAGCTGCGTCCTTCAGGCAAGCATGTGCTCGAGTTTGACCGTGTCAGTAAAGCGTACGGTGACCAGCAGGTGATTCAGGATTTCACCGCGGCGGTGATGCGTGGGGAGAAGATCTGTCTGATGGGCCGCAACGGCCTGGGTAAAACCACCACGCTGAAATCGCTGTTGGTGAATACGGAACAGGCGGAGCCAGGATTTGCCCTGAACGGCGGAACCGTCAAGTGGGGTCACGAAGCACAAATCGGGTATTTTCCCCAGGACCATACAGGTTCAATCGAGAAGGGAATGGCGGTCTCCGATTGGCTGCATCAGTTTGATCCTAAGGTAACCAAAGAAGAGATTCGTGGCTTGCTGGGACAAATGCTATTTAGCGGCGAAGAGGGATTGAAGAAGACCGAAGCCCTTTCCGGCGGCGAGGCGGCCCGCCTGATTTTCTGCCGGCTCATGCTGCAGAAGCCGAATGTTCTTTTGCTCGACGAGCCGACCAATCACCTGGACCTCGAGGCCATCAATGCGCTCAACATCGCCTTGCAGCGCTACGACGGCACAGTTCTAATGGTGACCCACGACCACGACCTGATCGACGAGGTGGCCACGCGCATCTGGCACTTTGAGACGGGCGCGATCGAGGATTTCAAGGGTCCGTACGAGGAGTACACCACGGTAAGTGCGGCCGCCCGGCGCTAGTCTGGGTTGGCCGCCGTTACCAGCGGGTTTGCCGGCGTTCGTGCGGATACAAAGTGCGCCCGGCAATCGATCCTCTCCTAGTCTCGTTTTGGTCTCGTTTTGGCCTCGTCTTGGCTTCGTTTTGCCTTCGTTTTGTATCAGGCACGGCTTTGGCCGTGCCGCAACCGCCCAGGCCG
>JBARKD010000639.1:0-2451 GCA_049800615.1 Acidobacteriaceae bacterium
CCACGACGTGCGCGGTGTCGCCAATCGCAAAAATCTCAGGGTGCCCCGGCACGGAAAGGTCTGAGTTCACGATGATCTTTCCCGACTTGTCCATGGCTGCTCCCAGCCATCGGCCTGCGGGAGATGCCAGCACGCCCGCGCTCCACAACACCGTACCGGCCAGGACGCGCTCGCCATCGACGACGATCCCAGCGGCGTCCACATAGGTGACGCGAGTGTTCGTATACACCTTCACGCCCAGGCTCTCCAGATGGCGCTGCGCCTTGGCCGAGAGAGCCGGCGGAAAAGTGGGAAGCACCCGCGGAGCCGCCTCGTACAGGAGGATCTCCGCCGAGCGAGGATCGATGTGGCGAAAATCGTGCGCCAGGGCCATGCGCGACATTTCCGCCAGAGTGCCCGCCATTTCCACGCCCACCGTCCCCGCGCCGACCAGGACAAACGTGAGCAGTTGGCGTATTTTCTCCGTGTCTGCGTGGTCGAGCGCCGCAATCTCCTCGGCGCGCTCGAAGGCCAGCAGGATCTTGCCGCGAATCAGGTCGGCGTCGTCCAGCGATTCGAGACCCGGCGCCGTGCGCCGCCAGTCCTCGTGACCAAAGTAGTTATATTGAATTCCGGTCGCGAGCACGAGGAAGTCGTAGGGCACCACGTGCTGTTTCAAGTGAACCAGCCTCTTTTCCGTGTCGATGCCGGCGACCTCGTCGAGCAACACCTCAACATTTTGCTGGCGGTTCAGGATAGAGCGGAGCGGCCCGGCAATTTCGTCGGCGGATAACAGCCCCGTTGCCACCTGGTAGAGCATGGGACGGAAGAGATGGTAGTTCCGTTTGTCGATGAGCGTCACGCGGACGGGAGCCCCGGCCAACTCGCGCGTTGCGAAGAGTCCGCCGAAACCGCCGCCAACGATCACCACGCGCGGCTGTGTTGCGCTCAAGATTGCCTCCAGATTGCCCGATTCTAACAGGACAATCGAAGCCCATGAGTGAGGATCTGCTCCCGTTATTAAGAAGCAGCCCTGTTGGGTGGCGCTTTTGTGTCCAAGACTAGTCCGTCCTCTGAACCGCTGGCTTCTTCTTGTACTTAAAACAATCTCGATAAAAAGAATCCTTATATAAGGCCAATCATCTCATCTTTTGTCTGTCCCAACCGGGCGGCAAGCCTGCGATGGAGGGAATTTCTATGTTTCGCAAACTGATGGCCACGGACAACGATGCTGCCATAGCTATTCTTCGATTGGTACTAGGGCTGGTATTTTTCGCGCACGGCGCCCAGAAGCTGCTCGGGTGGTTCGGCGGATACGGTTTCACCGGCACAATGGGCTTCTTCACCGGCATGATGCACATTCCGGCCCCATTCGCGGTTCTGGCAATAGCAGCGGAATTCCTCGGTGGATTGGGTCTTATCTTCGGGCTGTTGACTCGCGTTGCGGCCTTTGGAATCTTCTGCAACATGGCCGTCGCTGTTGCGATGATCCATCACCAATTCGGCCTGTTTATGAACTGGACCGGGACCCAGAAGGGAGAAGGTTTCGAGTTCCACCTGCTCGTGCTGGCGATTACCGTGTTTCTGATGATTCGCGGAGCAGGCGCACCTTCCCTCGACTGGATACTGTCATCGCCGGCAACGCAGACGTCCCGGGGCTAAGTTGCGTGATGACAAAACTATGAAAGAGACTGGCAGAATTCCGGCACCGCGCCTTTTGTGGGTAATGACGAGGAGCCACCACGCACTAAGGCTCCTGGCCGAGCAGAGCATCGCGAATGCGGGGCTATGCCTCACCGATTTCGCAGCACTGGAAGCCTTGTTGCATAAGGGTCCGCTTGGCATCTCAGAGATTCAGGACAAGGTTCTGCTGGCCAGCGGCTCCATGACGGCGGCAATCGATCGTCTCGAAAAACGCGGACTCGTCGTCCGGAAGTCCACCTCAAGCGATCGGCGCGCACGAATCGTGCAACTCACGCAGGAGGGTAAACGAGTAGCGGCGGATTGCTTCGAAAAGCATGCGAGTGACCTTGAGGATTCAATGTCGGTGCTTTCGGCAAACGAGAAGCGACAACTATACGCATCCCTGAAGAAACTCGGGCTGCTCGCAGCACAGAAACTTCATGATTCCCGCCAGCCGGTTCAAAAATAAGACGTATTGGGGGTCGGATGTACCCCTCAACGTCGGCGGGCAAGAATTCCTGCTTAATACTGCAAGGAAAAATGGATTTACAGGAGCATTCAATTCGGAGAGCCAACGAATATCGGGAGTACCAAACATGCAGATCGGTGTCGACAGCTTCGGAGCAGTCATCTCTTCTGAGCCGGCTACGGGCCTTGCCCTCAGTCCGGCCCAGCGCATGGAGAATCTACTGGACGAGATTGAACTCGCTGACCAGGTTGGTCTGGATGTTTTCGGTGTCGGCGAACATCATCGGAGCGAGTTCGTGGATTCAGCGCCAGTGGTTATCC
>JBARKD010000640.1:0-8915 GCA_049800615.1 Acidobacteriaceae bacterium
CCAAACAAATTTGTCATCTCGACCGGAGCGTAGCGGAGTGGAGAGATCTGCAGTTTCTTTTCCAGTTCTCACGCAGACTCTTTAGCCCCTGGGGTATGTTTGTTTCACAATTTTGAGTTTTTCAGCAGCCCCTTAAGGGATTATTTCTTGCCCTTCCTTGGTCGTCCGGATGGATAAACGTCCTTCTATGTGACCCACCACACTGGCTGGCTATGCAACTCGGGCGGGCAAAGGGAGAGGCCTGTGAGCACGCGCAGTCCGTCGCCTCGACTTATGAGGACTGCAGAGGCAACGGACTACTCGCGCCGGATTAGAATCTGTGGCCTGGGATCAACCTAAATGGCTGACTGGAACCTGCGCCAGGGGATCGCGGAACGTCGCTGCTGCCGTACCTGGAGAGTCCATAACTTCTTTGAAAGCCATTTTGAACTTATCCATTTCCTGCTGCGTGCCTACTGTCACGCGAGCGTAAGTGGGCCACGCGGACCAGCTGCGTCCGATATAGACCTTCTTCTTGACCATGGCTGCGTACACCTCTTTGCCAGGCCGGCCGCAATCGATCATGAAGCAATTGCTCTGCGAGGTGGAGATGAACTTGTAGTTGTTCTTCTGCAGCCAGGCGAAGGTGTCATTGCGAATGTCAGCAATGATCTTCTTGCGGGTGGGCGCCAGGTCCTTATCGAGCAGGCTCACGCGCGCAGCTGCAGCGCCCGTGATAGGCATGGCGTTCATCCCATATTGTTTTAACTGGTCGAGCAGGTCGGGGCGGCCGACGATGAAGCCGCAGCGGAGTCCGGCCATACCGTATACCTTTGAGAAGGTACGGAGGACAACAATATCCTTGCCCTGCGCGGCCAGGTCAACAACCGGCTCTGCATCTGACAGGTGAATATAAGCCTCGTCTACCATCAGGATCGAGCCCTTCGGCTTGTTGTTCAGCGCCCAAGCAATGTCCTCGCGCTTGGTGATCGTGCCGGTCGGGTTGTTGGGATTGCAGATGTAGATCAAACCAGCATTAGGGTCAGCCGCAACCATCACCTTAACATCGTGCGAGTAGTCGGCCTGCAGAGGCACATAGTGCACCTTGGCGCCTTTCGCCAACGCAGCGCGCGGTGCAGCCTCATAACTGGGGTCCCCGATGACCAGGCTTTTTTCGGGAGAAGTAAAGGCCAGGGTGGCGAACTGGAGAGGCTCGCTTGAGCCGGCATAAATCTCGGCGAAGCCAGGCTGGAGATCTAATTGATCGCAGATCACCTCACTGAGCTTGATGGTTTGAGCAAAGTCATAGCGGCCGCCGTTGTTCCCCATCTGGCTGACTGCCTCGCGCGCAGCCGAAGAGGGTCCGAGCGGATTTTCATTCGCATTGATGAGCACAGCATCGGCCGGAATGTTCATTGGGATCATTCCATGATGGCTGTTCTGCGCCCAGGCAAGGTGACTTTCTGTGAGAGCGGGGAGAGTGATGGCCCCGGCGGACGCTGCGCCTAGAATGCGCATAAACGAACGCCGGGAGACCTCTGGAAGGAGCTCGATGCTACACCGTTTTGCGGAATCCATGGACGTCACCTCAAACTGGGTTGGAATAAACAGCTCGACAGACATCGTTAGCTGGCCTCCCGTTGGTCATGCAGTACGGGAGCCGGACGGGAGACGTGCCTGTTGTGCCCGCCATGCACCATGCGCGGTTCCAATATGGCCTGAGCGCAATCGCTGACGATCTTCCGGAAGATGATCATTGCCATCGTGTCGTTAGCGATGAGGGACGCGAGGCCAAGCTCCACCGTCGGCAAATTCTCCGAAAAATGGAGGATCGCAACATCGGGAAATTTGCATGCCGCCATGGAAGCCGTTCCCAGGGCTATCCCCTGTCCCGCAGCCGCGTACGCAAATTGAACAGAACAGCTTTGCGGAGAGGGAACGATGCGCGGAGTGATCCCATAAGGTGCGAACAGGCTATGCAGCCACGGCTGGTGGAAGCGGCAGTCCTCGGCGCGCGTCGCGATGATGCTGGAGTTGCGCAAATCCTGAATCGAGATGGTCCGCCTGTTTGCCAGCTGATTCTCTTGTGAAACCACCGCGACGATTGCTTCTTTGCAGATTGGGTCAAACCTCATCCCAGGCACGGGGAGCGCTCCAACCATGAGCAATGCGTCCAGCTTGCCCTCACTTATCCGGGACATCTGCTGTTCGGTGGTGAGTTCACAAATCTCAAGTTCGAATCGCGGATATTGCGAGGCCAATGCTCGCAGAACGGCTGGGAGAAGAACAAATTGTCCCACCGGGCCGCAACTCACACGCAGGCGCAACCGCGCGTCCAAATCGGTTAGACGGTCACGCGCGGCGTCCACCAGATCGACGATCGATTGCGCGTATTCGCGAAACGCATAGCCGGCGTCGGTCAGCCGCACCTGTTGCCGGTCCCTCTCAAACAACTTCACCCCGAATGCTTCCTCGAGAGACTTGATTTGAAAAGTGATGGTTGGCTGGCTGATGTACATCACGCGAGCCGTTTTTCCGTAGTTAAGAAGATCCGCGAGCGTCAGGAAACACTGCAACTGCCTGAACCTGAAGTCCATTTGAGCCTCATCCGGCGAACGGTGACCTGGTCCACTGCGATATTCGGGGACAGCAGATAGCGAGAGGAATCGCTTACGGGCACGACGAGGTGCTCAGACCAAAACTCGTGAGAATTTTGCCAAACAGTAACAATATTGAGAGTGACCCGGCAATTTGTCAACAAAACATACCTTGGGCTAATGCATTTTTCTATTACCGTGGCCTTTTCAGAGCGGTGATGTGCGGCTTTTCTTGAGGAAAGGCCGACCATCTCTTCGGTCTACAGCTATAGGAAAAGTGCTAAAGCGGATGCAGGTTTTTCTATCAACCGTTCAACTTTTTCAATTGGACTGCGCGAGCGGCCGCTCTTATACTTTCACCTATCAAGTCAACAGTATCCAGGCTCGAGCACTTGTTCGTCAGCAGCACGGCTCACTCGACCTCTGTGACGCCGCCAAATGGTCTTCATGCATTTCTCCATGGCTCTGCTTCAGGGCATTGCTGTTCGCATTTTTACGTACCTTCGGACCCCGAATGAAAACGCGGGGCCTCGATGACTCGCCTGTTATCAGCGAGGCGTTGCCCCGCTCAGTAAGACAGTAGCTTCTGCAAGGGTTCGGCCAAACCACCTAAGTCCGTCGCCTTCGATGGTGAGACCGAGGTTATTCTATGGACATTTCAAGACGTAATTTTCTGACCCGCGTCGGACAAGCTGGTGGTTTCAGCGCCGCCTTCATCACCATGCAATCTCTCGGCCTTATCCCGCTGAGAGCCGAACCCACCCGGGCGCTCCAGGTGGCGATGGGCACTGGAAATGGCGTGAAGGTAGTCATTCTCGGCGGCGGCATTGCCGGATTGGTCGCCGCCTACGAAATGAGAAAACTGGGCTATCAGTGTACGGTGCTGGAGGCGCGGGAGCGCCCCGGCGGTCGTAACTGGACGGTTCGTGGCGGCACGGAAATTGTCTTTACCGACGGAACCACGCAGACCTGCGAATTTGACGAAGGAAACTATCAGAACGCCGGGCCTGCCCGGTTGCCATCCATCCACCACAACATGCTGGGATATTGCAAGGAACTCGGCGTACCGCTGGAAGTGGAAGTAAATACCACCCGCAGCAGCTTTCTCCAGAATGACAATTCGAATGACGGCAAGCCTGTACTGCAGCGCCAGGCTATCAACGACACGCGCGGCCACGTCTCCGAGCTTCTCAGCAAGTGCGTGAGCGATGGCGCTCTCGATGCCGCCATCTCCAAAGAAGATCGAGAAAAGATGCTGGGTTTTCTCAGGATCTATGGTCCGCTCGATAGTGGAGCTAAATACATAGGGTCGAACCGTGCCGGCTACATGGTCGATCCCGGCGCCGGGGACCAGTCAGGCGTCTTGCGCAAGCCCATCGACATGCACACGCTGCTCGACGAGTCCTTTTGGCAGGCGCTGCTGTTTGAAGAAAACTTTGACATGCAGGCGACTATGTTTCAGCCAGTCGGCGGCATGGATCGGATTCCTTATGCGTTTGCCAAGTCGTTGGGCGATATCGTGCAGTATGAATCGCCCGTGACCGAGATTCGCAAAACAGCGAAGGGCGTGCGCATCGCATACACCCAGGGGGGAAAACCGAAGTCGATAGATGGGGATTTCTGCTTTTGCGCCATGCCCCTGACTATTCTCAAGAAAACGCCCAACGACTTTTCCCCACCCTACAAAAAAATCATTGACCAGTGCGAGTATGCCAGCGCATACAAAGTGGCGTGGGAATCCCGCCGGTTCTGGGAGCAGGACTACAACATCTTCGGGGGTTTGGAGTTTGTCAGTCAAGGCTGCAGCCCGATCTGGTTTCCTTCCGCAAAGCTGTTTTCTGACCGCGGCGTCCTGGTGTCCGGCTATACCGACGAGCTCCACTCGGATTTCGCCAAACTGACGATGCCGGAAAAATTCGATGAGTCGCGCAAGTCGATTGAGAAACTGCATCCCGGGCACGGAAAAGAATTGCAGAAGCCGATCTACGTGAGCTGGGGCAAGGTGCCCCACAACGAAGGCTCGTGGATCCGCTCCTATGGACCAGGCCAGAGCAGAACGTGGGGGACGCCGGGCGTTCCAGAGCCCCCACTCCCCGGATACGAGACACTCCTTGCGCCCGATGGCCCGGTCTACTTTGTCGGAGACCACGTGAGCCACATCGTCGCCTGGCAGGAAGGCGCAGCGGTCAGCTCCCTGCGCGCAGTCCAGATGTTGAGCGACCGGGTTAAGACCGCGAAGTTGACAGGCGCCCTGCCGAACATGGCGCGCGCTTAGCTGCTGTACTAAAGGAGAAGGATGAAGACGTTGAAGCTTATAACGATGGTTGCAGCTATGCTGGCCGTATCCTGCATGGCGCAAGGGCAGGGGTTGGATGTCAAGCATCTGCAGCCCAATGAAAAATCGCCCATCGCCAGCGGGGTGTGGGCGGGAGACACCCTGTATTTGAGCGGCCAACTGGCATCGCCCGTAACACCGGCGGACCCTGCCAAAGGGACGCCGGCGGTCTACGGGGACACCAAGACTCAGGCCATGTCAGCGCTAAACAAGATACAAGCGCTGCTCAAAGAGCAGGGCCTGGATATGAAAGATGTGGTCAAGATGACGGTATTCCTGGCGGGCGATCCGGCAATGGGAAACAAGCTGGATTTTGCCGGGCTTCAGGGCGCCTACACGCAGTTCTTTGGGACCAAGGACCAACCCAACAAGCCGGCCCGCAGCGCGGTGCAGGTGGCTGCCCTGGCAGCTCCCTGGGCGCTTCTGGAAATCGAAGTCATTGCCGTCCGCTCCAAGTAAAATCTCGGACCGCTTTCGCGTGGTTGTGGCCGTGGAAGCATTGGAACAGGGGCAGGGGTTCCACCGTGTCCAGGAGAATGTTGTAATGCTGAGGCGGTTATTTTGGTTATGTTCCGCGCTGCCGACAACGGGGGCGCTGCGGAAGGTGTCAATCTGCGCAGGCATTGCTTTGTTGCTGCCGGCATCATCCACCATCGGCCAACCGGTCGCCCCGGTGGCGACGACCAAGTGGATCAGGGTTCATGAAGGCACCGATTTTTCCGTCACCGTCTCTCCCAACCATCAGACCATCATCATGGACTTACAGGGGCTGCTCTGGTCGTTGCCGCTAGGCGGTGGCCAAGCCAGGCAGCTTACCGATGCTCTCACGGAAGCGTCCCATCCAAGCTGGTCTCCCAATGGTGATCTCGTTGCCTTCCAGTCCTACGCCGGCGGAACATTTCACATCTGGACGATGAGGCCCGACGGCAGCGCTCTTCACCAGATCACGAGCGGCCATGGAGACGACCGCGAACCCTGCTTCTCTCCACAGGGCACGAAGATTGCCTTTTCGTCAGACCGGGCATTCAAAGGCAGCTACGACATTTGGACGGTCGATCTCGCCAGTGGCGTACTCAAGCAATGGACGTCGAGCGAGGCCGATGAATTCGAGCCTGCCTGGTCTCCCTCCGGCTCTGAAATTGCCTTTGTCACCGGCACGGGGATCATGGGCAGGACCATCGAGGCGGTTACGGCCTTCGGCAAACAGCGCACGGTTGCAACACTCGCCGGCCACGAAGGCCGGCTTGAGTCGCCCTCGTATTCACCGGACGGCAACAGCATTGCGTACATTCAATTCAGCGGCTCGGGCTTATTCATGAACTCCGCGCACCTTATGGTCTCGGGCTTGCAGGTCGGCAAAGAAGACGACGCTTTTCCTTTCCCCGCGGCCTGGCTTTCTCCCAACCTGCTGCTCTACACCGCCAACGGCCACCTGCTCAAAGTAGATTTGCAGACCAAGGCAGAGACACAGATTCCTTTTGAGGCAGCGATCAAATCGATACGGCCGCAGTATGAGCACAAGCGCTACAGCTTTGACCCGGCGACGACGCACCAGGTAAAGGGGATTTACGCGCCCGCACTTTCCCCCGACGGCAGGCACGTCGCCTTCATCGCGCTGAATCAGCTCTGGGTTATGGAGATCGGCAAGACTCCCCGCGCGATTACGCATAACGCCTTTTACAAGCAGGGACCGCAATGGTCTCCGGATGGCAAATCCCTTGCTTATGTCTCGGACAAGAACGGCGTCGAGAACATCTATGTAGTCGATCTTGCTACAGGGAGCGAGAGGCAGGTTGCACCCACCACCGATTCCGCGCAAATCCTGCCTGCATGGTCACCCGACGGTACTCGGCTCGCATTTCAAGACAACACCGGCGCCACGCGGATTGTCGATATTGCCACCGGCAACGTGGTTCCGCTGGCGGCTCCGACATACTTTCCCGGCAGGCCGGCCTGGTCCCCCGATGGCAAGACAATAGCGATGGCCGCGGTCAAGCCCTATACAAAACGGTTCCGCGAAGGCGCCAGTCAAATCCTCACCGTGGACATCGCCACGCACGCGCAGCGCTACACCGAACCTGCGCCTTTCGAGTCCGTCACCACGCGCGGAGAAGATGGGCCCGTCTACTCCCCGAGTGGCAAGGAGATGGCCTTCATTATGGACGATCTCCTCTACGTCATGCCTGTTACCGCGACTGGGCAGCCGAGCGGAAAAGCCATCCTGCTCAATAACGAAACCAGCGACGCGCCGACCTGGAGCGCGGATTCGAAACACCTCCTCTATCTCTCGGATGGCAAACTGCGTCTGCTTGCGCGCGACACAGGAAAAATCACGCCGGTCCCAGTCGATCTCACCTATCACGACGTTACGCCGCATCAGCGCGTATTGATTCATGCCGGCCGCTTCTGGAAAGGGAAAGGTCCCGAGGAGCAGAAGGATGTCGACATCCTGATCGTTGACAACCGCATTGAGCGCATCCGCCCGCACACGGACGCCGCTCCGGGCTCGTCGGTAATTGCCATCGATGCGTCACACTCTACCGTCCTGCCCGGCCTTTGGGAGAACCATGTTCATCCCAACTCGATCGCCTCCATCTATGACGGCGATCGCGACTCGAGACTGTGGCTGGCCTACGGCGTCACCGAGCTTCGCGACTTAGCCGACATGGCTTACCGCGCCAAAGAGCGGCAGGAAGGCTACGACTCGGGCGAGGAAATTGGACCGCGGCTTTTCCCCACGGGAGAAGCCATCGATGGCGAGCGCGTGTATTACAGCATGATGATCCCCACCACCAGCGAGGCCCAGCTCTATCGCGAGCTAAACCGCCTCAAAGCTCTCGATTTCGATCTGGTTAAACTGTACGTTCGGCTTGCTTACGCGTGGCAAGTGAAAGCCGATCGTTTCGCTCATGAGCAGATGGGCGTTGAAACGGCCTCGCACTACCTGCTGCCCGCTATTTCGCTTGGCAACGATGGTATGAGCCACATCAGCGCCACGGCTCGCACCGGCTTTGCCTATTCCCGTTCGTTTACCGGCGTGAGTTATGAAGATGTGCGCAAGCTCCTGCAAGAGTCCGGCATGTGGACCATCTCTACCACGTTCAGCCCGGCGCTCTATGCGGAGTATCCCGGAATGGCGAGCGATCCGCGCCACCTGGTTGCACCCCCCTGGGATCAGACGCGGCTTTCGCGCACCGTCGCCACCGCCAACAAGGAAGATCAGCGGGAGGCCTTGCGGCGTCTGGGCGATGAAGAATCTACCGTTGCCAGTGTCTTGCGCAGCGGCGGAACGATACTGGCAGGAACCGACTCCCCGCTTGATATTCCTGCAACATCGCTGCAACTCAACCTCCGCTCGCAGGTCAAGTTCGGCTTGCAACCCTGGCAGGCTCTGGAAACGGTGACCTATCTCCCGGCCAAGGCGTACGCCCTCGACAAGGATCTCGGTACCCTGGAGCCGGGGAAACTAGCCGACCTGATTATCGTCAACGGGGATCCGCTCACGGACATCAGCGCTGCCGCCGACGTGCAATGCGTGATGAAGAACGGTTTCCTTCATTCGGTCGGCGAAATTATCGCGCCCTTTGTGCCTGGAAACTCTATCGGAAAGGCAATCTGTGGAACACGGTGAGGAACCTGATTCGTTGATGCGGGCCACGACGGGAAGTCATTAGGACTTTTCGGGAGTTATCCACAAGTTGTTGATACCTGGTAGCGTCATCGGGGATCGAACCCGAACTCTCCGCCTTGAGAGGGCGGCGTGTTAACCAATTACACCATGACGCCACGATCGGTGACGCAGAGCGATAGTATACCAAAGCGAGATGCGACTGGATGCGAGTTTACCGTTGGATTGGGGTTGCGCGGAGTGGCTAAAGGCCCCACCCCTTCAACTTCACCTCGATCCGTCTCTTTCATGGAAAAACAGCTTTCGCCTACCCCACAAAATTGTCGTCCCGACCGAAGCGTACCCGGATTTCCTGTCACGCTGCGCCGGACACGTC
>JBARKD010000641.1:0-9114 GCA_049800615.1 Acidobacteriaceae bacterium
AAAACGGCAAGCCCGCGCCTCGCCAGGTTTTCCGCGACCAGCCCTTCGGCCGTATCTCTTTCGGCCATAGCGACACCAACGGCGACCCCAGCGCGCCCGGCGCCATCGACGAAGGGAACCGCGCTGGCCGCCAGGCGGTTGCCCGGATTTCCTGAGGAACAGCAGAATGACGTATGTTACTTCTGGCTGACTTGGCTAGTCTCCTGAGTCATAAATAGCTTGCATGTATGAGAAGAAGGTTCTATGTTGAGGTATGGATGCTCGTCGTGGACGTCGGAAGCAGCATGAGTTGGTGGTGAACAACGCCCAGCGGGCCGAGTTGGAGCGCATGGCCAGGCAGTCGCGCAGCGCCCGGTCGGTAGCTTTTCGTGCCCGCATCGTTCTGGAGTGTGCGGGAGGAGCGAGTAACGCGGCGGTGGCGGCGAAGTTGCGCACTACCGGCTTTACGGTGGGGCTTTGGCGCAACCGTTTCATCGCCAAAGGAGTGGTTGGGCTGGGGGATGAGCCGCGTCCGGGAGCACCGCGTGAGATTGGTGACGAGAAGGTCGAGCAAGTGGTGCGGCTAACGCTGGAGAAGACTCCGAAGGGGGCTACGCACTGGTCCAGCCGCA
This sequence comes from Acidobacteriaceae bacterium, assembly GCA_049800615.1. GTDB lineage: Bacteria > Acidobacteriota > Terriglobia > Terriglobales > Acidobacteriaceae > PALSA-350. The sequence continues at coordinate 612 of JBARKD010000641.1, forward strand.
TGCTGGCGGCCAGGACCGGGTTGAGCCAGTCCACCATCAGCCGCATCTGGCGTGCCTTTGGACTGAAGCCACATCGCACCGAGAGCTTTCAGCTATCGACTGATCCTTTGTTGATCGACAAGGTGCGGGATATTGTGGGCCTCTATCTCGATCCGCCCCATCATGCGCTGGTGTTATGCGTGGACGAGAAGTCGCAGATTCAGGCGCTCAGCCGTACACAGCCTGTGCTGCCCATGCGGGCCGGACAACAGGAGCGACGCACACACGATTACAAAAGGCACGGCGTCACCAGCCTCTTCGCAGCTCTCGATATCGCCACTGGCAGCATACTTGGCAAGTGCTACCGGCGCCACCGTTCGGTGGAATTTCTCGACTTCCTGAAGAAGATAGACGGCGCTGTTCCAGTTGATCTCGACATCCATCTGGTGCTGGATAATTACGGAACCCACAAAACAGCATTGGTCCGCCAGTGGTTGCACAAGAGGCCGCGCTATCATCTGCACTTCACCCCTACCCACGCCTCCTGGCTCAACCAGGTTGAACGCTGGTTCGCACTATTGACCCAGCGGCAGATTAAGCGCGGTTCGCACAGAAGCATTCAGGAACTGGAAGCTGCAATCCGGGAGTTCATCGCTGCCCACAATCAGCAACCCCAGCCCTTTCGATGGACAAAGTCGGCCGACCAAATACTGGCCTCCATCGCCCGCTTCGCCACCGCCACCCTCGACGCCCACTCAGCCCAGACTTCTACGAGAAATCAATGACTCAGGAGACTAGAACTTGTCTCATAACTAGACAAACTTCGGAGAGGCCGCGCATGAGACCCGCCCTCGAAGCGGGGCTCAGGGTCCAACCAGAAGCCGCAGACCCATATATGAGATAAGTTCTAAAGACGGATGAGTGCTAAACCGGATTCAGGATCAATTTCTTTCTGAAGGTGTCGAGGATTTTCTGTCACGACAATCTCGCAGGTCGGACGAACAATTGCCCTCAACAGGTGGCCACCATGGGCAGTGCCGTCTCGTCGTCCGATCACTAGATGGGCGTGAACCTGCGGCTCATTATCTTTAAGCGCTATATCCCCAATGACCGAGAGTAGTTCGACCTGCTCGTCCAGCTTGATGGCGGCCTGATACTTCTTTGATTCCCAATTGAACCAGCCAAGTTCGACACTACTCAGGGCTCCAATCGCCTTGAAACTGCTACTGGCGAGGCGTTCCGTATGGGCAAAACCGTTAAGGGAAGAAAGAATCTCGTCTCCCGTTTCCAAAACGATCACATATGTCTTGGGATTGTCGCTGACCTGTTTCGAACGCATCCTTTTCCTCTTCTTCGTTCGATGCAAACGCCGCGAAGCGCGCTTAACCTCGTTTAACCATCTGCTCCCGCTATCAAACCCGTACGAGCGAATTGGCGTCTAAGCTTGTGTCGAGCTTACAAAGGACATTCCTTTTTGGAGACAGAGATGACCGACGCATCGGACGTCCTCGTAGAGCGCCTCCTCGCATGGGGCGTAGATACCGTATTTGGCTTGCCAGGCGATGGCATCAATGGAGTCTTCGAAGCTCTCCGAAAACAGAAGGAACGGATAAAGTTCATCCATGTCCGGCACGAAGAAGCCGCTGCCTTTATGGCCTGTGCTTATGCGAAGTTCACCGGACGACTGGGAGTATGTATCGCGACCTCCGGCCCGGGCGGTATTCATCTTCTGAATGGCCTTTATGACGCGAAGATGGATCACGCACCGGTTTTGGCTATAACCGGCCTGCAGCACAGCGACCTTATTGGCACCTTCACCCAGCAGGATGTCGCGCTGGACAAGCTTTTCATGGATGTTGCCGTTTATAACGAGCGGATCATGAGCGGCGCCCATATGGAAAGCGTGGCTGATCTGGCTATTCGCACGGCGCTTGCCTCTCGAGGTGTAGCCCACATCACCATTCCAGTCGATGTACAGGTGCAGGAAATGAAGAAGGGCCGCTCAGAGCGAAACCCCATTCACCACACCTCCGAGGTTCCAGCCTATTTCGATCAGGTTCCAGCGCGGATCGAACTCGAACATGCCGCCGATATCCTGAATCGCGGGAAGAAGATTGCGATTCTAGCCGGGCAAGGAGCACTGCACGCTACCAAGGAATTGGAAGAGATTGCAGAGACTCTTGGTGCGCCGATCATCAAAGCGCTCCTGGGTAAGGCTGCGGTTCCGGACGACAGTCCCTACACCACCGGCGGCATTGGCCTTCTTGGCACAGAGCCTTCTCAGGACGCCATCGAAGGCTGCGATACGCTTCTCATGGTTGGAACGTCGTTCCCGTATATCGAATTCCTTCCCGAGCCCGGATCGATCAAATGTATACAGGTAGACATCGATCCGCAGCGTATTAGTCTTCGCCATCCTGCCGACGTCGGCCTTGTGGGTGATGCGAAGAATACTCTACGAGCGCTGCTTCATCATCTTCACAAGCACGACAAGAGTTTCCTCGAGAAGGCCCAGACGGCGAAGCAAGAGTGGCAGAAATTGATGGAGGAGCGCGGAACCCGCCCGGATAAGCCCATGAAGCCCCAGGTGGTGGGCTGGGAACTGGGTAAGCGTATTCCTTCCAACGCAATTGTTACTTCTGACTCGGGGACGATTACGACGTGGTGGGCTCGCTACGTACCCGCATTGCGTGGACAGAAGCATAGCTGTTCCGGAAATCTTGCCACCATGGCTTGTGGCTTACCGTATGCCATTGCGGCAGCGGTTGCATATCCTGACCGGCCAGTCTACTGCATCATTGGGGATGGTGGGCTGAGCATGCTCATGGGGGAACTAATCACGGTCGCAGCCTACAAGCTCAACATCAAGATCATCGTCATTAAGAACAACACATTGGGACAGATCAAATGGGAGCAGATGGTCTTCCTGGGAAATCCGGAGTATGCCTGTGACCTCTATCCCGCAGACTTTGTGACGATCGCGCGAGGTGCCGGAATCGAAGCGATCCAGATCGATGACCCCTCGACCTGCGCCGCTCAACTCAATGATGTTGTTGGGCGGCAAGGGCCTGTCCTTATTGAGGCTGTGGTCGATGAATTCACACCTCCAATGCCTGCGAAGATCAAAGCTTCTCAGGCCCTCAAACTTGCACAGGCCTTAGCTCGTGGGGAGCCGAACCGCATGAAGATTGCACTGACGAATGCCCATGACACGGTGCGTGAGCTTGTATAAACCAACCAAATAGGGGCCTTCGTAACCATGGAGCTGTCGGACACATCGGTAGAGAAGGTAGACGTTTCTGCCTACACAATACCGACCGACGTTCCCGAAGGTGACGGCACGTTGCGGTGGGATTCTACGACGCTGATCGTCTGTGAGGTCCATGCAGCCAATCAGATGGGCCTCGGCTATAGCTATGGCAATGAAGCTACAGCCTTCGTGGCAGATAAGCTCGCAGGTAAATGTCTCCTACAACGATCTGCCCTGGATATTCCGGCCCTTCATTCGTCGATGCTGAAGCAGGTTCGCAACGACGGTAGCCGTGGCGTCACAGCGATGGCCATTTCGGCGCTCGATATCGCTCTCTGGGACCTCAAAGCAAAGCTATGGAGCACCTCGGTTGTCGATCTCCTCGGTATGGCTCACTCAAGTGTAGCCGCTTACGGAAGCGGAGGATTCACAACCTACAGTAACCAGCAACTCGCTTCACAATTGTCCGGCTGGGTTGCAGAAGGCTTGAAGAGCGTGAAGATGAAGATCGGCGCGGAACCGTCTGCCGATGTGGAACGAGTTCGCACCGCGCGTGAAGCGATCGGCGCCACCACTGAGCTTTTTGTAGATGCCAACGGTGCATACGACGTGCGAAGGGCGATTGCATTTGCGGAGAGGTTCGAGGAGTTCAATGTCACGTGGTTTGAAGAACCCGTCAGCTCCGACGACCTTGAGGGCCTGCAACGAGTGCGCGATCGGGCCCCGCATGCGATGGAGATCGCAGCCGGAGAGTATGGCTACGATTCCTTCTACTTCCGGCGCATGCTCGAGGCTCAGGCCGTAGACGTCCTGCAACTGGATGCGACGCGCTGCAAGGGATTCACCGGATTCCTGGAAGGAGCGGCGGTCGCAGCGAGTTTTGGCTGCCCTCTCTCCGCGCATTGCGCACCGTCTCTGCACATGCATGTTGGGTGCGCGATTCCCGGGTTCCGAAACGTTGAATATTTCCATGACCATGCGCGGATCGAAGAGATGCTCTTCGATGGATTTATTCCATCCAGAGGTGGAGTTTTGAAACCGGATCGGTCCCGCCCGGGCTTGGGCCTTCTCTTCAAACACCCCGATGCGGAGCGGTTCACCACGTGGAGAAGTAAATGATCTACGACCTGAGGCAGCCGATCATCGTTTTCTGGGATGCGGGAGATATGGCATGAGCTTCATCCTGACTGCGGCATTGGAGCGTAATGCGAAGCAAGTTTTACCCGCCCCATTGCCCGCGGCCGTCTCCACAGCGCTCGAGCATCTGCGCAAAGGCTGTTTCCAGCGCAGCCTTTGTCTGATCGTTTCAGCAACCAGCGTCGCTAGCGGTCTCGAGGTTGGATACGAGCATTACAAAGGAAGTTACAGCAATCCGGTGATGTATACACCGGTAGTTCTAAGCGGGGCGCTCGCAGGGGCTGGGCTATTGGGGGCCTTTAGCGCTCGCGCCGCTCGCTCCGTGCTTCGCTGGGTCAGTGTCATTACCCTTGCGGACGGCATCGTCGGTTTCTTCTTTCATGTGCGCGGTGTTGCTCGCAAGCCCGGCGGGTGGAGCCTTCCGGTCACAAATATCGTGATGGGGCCACCGATCTTCGCTCCGTTGCTCTTTGGAACGAGCGCCTACCTCGGCCTGATGGCCTCCTATCTCAGGCGCGAAGAAGAACTGCACGAGGGGCTGTCCGGAATTCAAGGTGTTATCGAGGCTGTTGTTTCTCCGAGGGTCAACTGGCGCTCAAACCTTCGATACGGAAGATTCCAGAAACACCTCTCGGCGCTTACCACTCTGTGGGCTTTCTTCAGCGGGTTCGAAGCCTTGTACTCGCATTACAAGACAAACTTTCGCTACAAGGCGCAGTGGACTCCAGTGCTGCTGACACCGAGCCTGATGGCGGCTGGGCTGGGAGCTGTGAAGAGCCGTCGCATCGCCAACACCTTTCTTCCCGCAGTATCCGCGCTGGCGCTCGCCGATGGCGCCGTCGGCTTTTCTTACCACGCGCGCGGTATTCTTCGCCGGCCGGGTGGGGTGAAGAAGCCTCTGTATAACACCCTCTACGGTCCGCCTATCTTCGCTCCGCTTTTGTTCGCTGCCTGCGGATTTCTCGGATTGATGGCCAGTCTTCTTCGGAGAGAGAAAAAATGAGCCGAAAGTCATTCCCCTATTGTTCGACGGGCGGGGAACTCACCGGTCTTGAACAGCCTGGCTATTACTCTGGCTATAGCACTCTGGGGCAAAGGAAGAACTGGGAAGACGCCACTCGAAGGGTCGTCACAGAGCGAGTCGAAAAGGTCCCCTCGATTCGTTTTTTTTCGCAAGAGGAAGCTGCCGTGCTGGGTGCCGTGATCGACCGCGTCATACCTCAGGACGATCGTGCGGAAGGACGCACCATTCCCATCCTGTCGATCCTCGACGAACGGCTGTTCAAGAATGCGCTCAATGGGTTTCGCTATGAGGATATGCCGCCGGATCAGGACGCATATAGGCTCGCGACGGTTGCTATCGAAGAGATGGCCCAGGCACGCTTCCAGCAATCTTTCGTGGACTTAACCGTGCATCGCCAGGAGCTCATCCTGAAATCGCTCCATGACGGGAAGCCGGACCCCGAAAACATCCTGTGGCAGAAAATGCCCCTGCATCGTTTCTGGGCGATGCTCATGGAAGACTGCGTGACAGCTTATTACTCGCATCCGTGGGCGTGGGATGAGATCGGTTTCGGTGGCCCGGCTTATCCCCGCGCGTACATGCGTCTGGAGAATGGCTTGCCAGAGCCATGGGAAAAGGACGAACAGCGCCACGAATGGAATGCGCCGGTTGATTCGCTCTCCGAGCTGATAGAACAGGATGCTCCTCCCGAACATGGATCGCTGCATGGACACGGAGGAAGTCACTAATGGCCCATCGCCTGGGTGCCATGCAGGTGCTCCCCTCGCCTATGCAACGCTTCCCTGAAAACGAAACGGTTGACTATTGCATCGTTGGGGTCGGAAGCGCGGGCGGAGTTCTGGTGCAGCGTCTGGCCCGGGCTGGGTTTCGTGTCGTGGCATTGGAGGCCGGTCCCTTCTGGGATACAGAGAAGGATTGGGTCAGCGACGAGAAGGGATCACACGAACTCTATTGGAATGACCTGCGCATTACCGGCGGTACGCACCCGCTGGCCCTGGGCGCAAATAATAGCGGCAAAGGTGTTGGGGGAGGTTCCGTCCATTGGGCGGCCTTTGCACCGCGATTTCATCCTTCCGACTTTCGTGTTTACTCCGAAGACGGTGTCGGTGTCGATTGGCCGATCTCTTACCGGGATCTGAAGCCGTACTACGAATTGCTGGAACGGGAGATTCCCGTGGCCGGACCAGCCTGGTTTCCATGGGGCGATCCCCACGGCCATCCTTATGGCCCTCATCCTTTGGGAGGGGTCGGGGATGTTCTCGTACGTGGCTGCACTAGGCTCGGCATACGAACCGTGGCAGGAGGGCCTGTGGCCATACTCTCCGCTTCGCATGGAGATCGGCCACACTGCATATACCGCGGCTTCTGTCTTCAAGGCTGCAAAGTTGGCGCCAAAGCCAGCACGCTGATTACCCATGTCCCGGACGCCATCTCTCGTGGCGCGGAGATTCGTGCTCATGCGATGGCCACCCGCATCAGCCTTCGCGATGATGGCCGCGTGGATGGCGTCATCTACATCGATCGCGATGGCAAGGAACACTTCCAAGCGGCCCGGGCTGTCATCGTCTCCGGATACGCGATTGAAACGCCGCGCCTGCTCCTCAATTCAGCGTGTCCTGGCCATCGTCATGGCCTTGCCAACTCCAGCGGCACGTTGGGCAAGTATCTGATGGCACAAGCCGGCAATGTTGTGGCTGGTCGATTTGATGAACTCATTCGACTCTACAAAGCGCCACCCGCCCATGCCCTGACCGAAGAGTTCTACGAGACCGACGCACGCCGTGGGTTCGCTCGCGGCTTTGCGGTTCAGACGGTCGGACCGTTGCCAGTTGCTTTTGCGAAACAGATGGTTGCGGCTATGGGGGCCTGGGGATGGGGTATGCGCCGCGTCATGATGGACTACAACCACTGGGCGACTCTCGGCGTCCTCGGCGAGATCCTGCCCTGGGAGGACAATCGGGTTGAACTGGCAGAGCAGAAAGACCAATATGGTCTGCCGGTTGCGAAGGTCACTTTCAATCTCCACGACAATGACAAGAAGTTGATTGAGTTTGGGAAAAATAAGGTGATGGAGATCATGTGGGCTGCGGGAGCGAAGCAGGTCGTGCAGGAATCACGCTTTGCCCACCTGGTCGGCGGCGCGCGTATGGGAAGCAATCCGGCCACTTCCGTAGCCGATAAGTTCGGCCGCACGCACGATATTCCAAATCTTTTCGTTTGCGATGGCAGCATCCTGCCGACGCAAGGTTCGGCGAACCCGGGCCTCACGATACAGGCCCTCGCAGCACGGACCGCGGACTATCTGATCAAGCAGGGCAACGCTATTTTCTTCTCCAATCGCCGAGATCAAACTGAGCCCGGCATCCGTTACGATCTCTCTCCACCCTTCACCAAGTTCAAGGGAAATCCGCGCATTGCCTAACGAGCGAGCAGCTTCTTCGCGCCGATTGCGGCACCTACAACCCCGCACCCCAAGATGAACCAGCCACGGTGCTTTGATACTTGAGCTTCAAGGCTGAACGGTCGCGACCCCTTATCAAATGGCCCGTGCGCTCCGAGCGTAGTTGCGACGGGATGCCACACATTGTTCGGCCGGTCAGGGGAGTCTAGCTCTTCGCGCTGCTGCGCTTTGTAGCCGGTCTTGCCGAGATAGAAATCCAAGATGCCTGGAATGAATTTCTGCCCCAAGATTGCTTTGACCGTGGATCCTCCTACCCAGTACTCGCGCCGGGGTGAGGATACGAGCGCCGCATGCAAAACTACTCTCGCACCTACTTCCGGCTTATAGATGGGGGGGACTGGCTGCGGCAAATGCGGGAGCCTGCTCTTCACCCACGTGAACTGTGGCGTATTCATCGCCGGCATGTGAACGACAATCGCTTTCACCTCGCTCTTGTCGTGATAGAGTTCGCAGCGCAACGAGTCCGTGAATCCTACGATGGCATGCTTGGTCGCGCAATATGCCGATTGTAGCGGTATGCTCCGTACGGCAAGAGCCGAGCCGACCTGAATAATGCGACCGCGGTTTCGCGGAAGCATTCGCCGCAGCGCGGCAAGTGTGCCATGAACGTAACCAAGGTAGTTCACGTCGGTAACGCGCCGGAACTCGGCTG
>JBARKD010000642.1:0-8683 GCA_049800615.1 Acidobacteriaceae bacterium
AAGGGATTTGTGCCCGAGGTTCCCGTTCAGCTGGTCAGAACGGGTGAGCCCTTTTGGGCGCCGAAGTGAGTCACTCCAAGCTCACCGCATGAATGACATGTCACACTGGCTATCGCGGAAACCGAGAATAAGTCACTGCTGCAGGCACTGCCTGGCTTGCTCGCGAATCTCGCTGTCACTGCTCTTCAGCGCGACTTGGCAATGGGACCTGCTCGAAGCGCGATCGCCCGTGCGGGCCTCAAGAAGACCGAGACCGAGATTCGCCGTATCGAGATCGGGCCTCGATTTGAGCGCAGCCTGATACTGCGCCTTTGCTTCCGCGTCATCTCCCTTTTGCATCAGTACATCGGCAAGGTCGCTGTGAAACATGGCCGCGCCCGGGTCCAGCTCAACCGCTGTGCGCAATTCGGCTTCAGCATCCGAATACGATTTCGTAATGACCAGGAACAGTCCATGGCTATGCCGTGCTTCGGCAGAATCGGGCGCCGCGGCAATTGCCTGGCGAAATTCGAATTCGGCCTCGTCGTAGCGCTCCGCGGCCACGAGAACATTCGCGAGATTGTTTCTCGCTTCCGCAAGATCGGGTCGATAGCGAACCGCCTCGCGGTACAAACGCTCTGCCTCGACTGCGTCGTCCTTTCGCTCTTCCACCTGGCCGAGGAGGTTATAAGCCTGCGCAAGGTCGGGATCGACTGTCAGAGCTTTGTGGAGCGTTTCCTGGGCCTTTTCGATCTTCCCCTGGCGCGCATAAATGTTTCCCAAATTAGCCAGCAGGCCGGTATCGAGGGGAGTTGTGTCAACGACTGTTTCTAAAACATTTTCCGCCCTGCGCAGTTGTCCTGACGCAAGCAGTACGTCCACCATTTGCTCAACCATTGACCGGTCCTGCGGTTTTCTCTTGAGGGCCTGATCAAACCACGCTGCGGACTCTACATATTTCCCGCATTTCGCATAGGCCGATCCCACCGCGGCGTAAAATTTCGCTTCCTCGGGTCTCTGTTCGGCGACTGCCGCTTTCAGGTGGTCTGCGGCCGCCTGAGGATTTCGTCCGCTTTCCGTTTCGGCGATGGCGAGATAGAGCCGGTCCTCCCCTATGTCACTCAGTTTCTCCGGGTAGTAAGGAGCCAGCTCCTCGTTCCTGTGGTCCTGCTCTTTTGCCTGCGTCACCTGAGCCAGCAAGTCTCCAGACGGCTTGTTTCGTTGAATGTAATGGTCGGTCAGGACCGTGTGTATCGCGTATTCTCCCCGCCGCTTCGGCATGTGACAGGAGACGCAGGTCTCTGCTTCGGGGAGGGCCACGTCGTGCTTCACGTCCTTATGGCAATTTTCGCAAACCTGGACATACTTGCGCTCTGTCTTTTCTTCATGCGACTCAACGTGTGGATCGTGACAGGTCAGACAGGTCATCTGGCTCTTCGCGAAGCAATTCGACATACGCAAGCGATAGGCCGCGTCCGCGATTTCAAATCGTCCCTTGTCCGGGCCGCCGGCGAAATCAAAGTAGAGCTTGTAATCGGCAAGCGGAGTTCCGGGCCTGTAGGAAAAAACTCCGCGATTAAATCGCAGGCTGATATTCTCGTCCTGGCTACCGCTCGTGGAAAGATGGCATTCCATACAAACCTCCATCTGGCGCTCGCGGTCCAGGCGGGCCGGATTCACAATGGATCGCCGAATGATACCCTCATCGGGAATCTTTGCTCTTGCCGCGCTCTCGTGCGCGGACCCCGGTCCATGGCAACGCTGGCAATCGATTCCCACCGGCAAATTCTTGGGGAAGATCGGCTCCCCGCTCTCCTGAATCTCGCTGGACTGCGCGGATGGGTAAGCGTCATGGCAAAAGATACAAGCCTGCGAAACGATCCCATGAAAGTCCTTTTGCTCTGTTCCGTCGTATCCGGGAGTCATGGCCCAATAGCCGCCCTGTTCCGAGTACCAGGTGATAGGAAGCTCGACAAGCTTTCCCTCCGGGGTTCGATGAAGATAGCTGCGAGCCTGATCGCCGGATCCAATGACGTAGTCGATTCGCTTTTCGACAACATTGGATTCTTTGCCGTCGAACCCAATCTGATGACGACGCTGGAAGTATTCGTTGTCGTGGTGAATTATTGTGTAATAGTCGCCGGAGGCCTGATGGAACACGGTGTTGCGGTTCTCGAAATCCTCGGTCATGTTCGCAGGGTCCGGCTTGTAGATGGATCGGGCCATGCCCGTGTGCCGATAGGAGCCGGCGATTGCCTGATGACATTCCGCGCACGTGCCCGGTTCGACGTACCCGTCGGTCCCGTCGCTTTGTCGCCGGTACGGTGTCTTTTGCGAATGGAGAGAAAGAGACGCCGCCGAGGCAGCCAACAGGCCTAGTCCCAGGCCAAAGCACAGCCAGGATCTGGAGAAGACTGCATTGCCAACGACAGACAGCGAAGCGCCGCGTCGCTTTTCCCCCATTTTCAGCCGAAACCGCTCCCTGGAGTATTCGCTTCCAGTCGGCAATTATATTGCGCAATACCCACATTGAGGTTCTTTTTGCGCAAACCAGTACATTTGTACCATGCGCATCGTTGCCTCGGTCCGCTAGAGTTCACTGGCGCCGAAAGATGCTTTTTTTGGCCGCCGCAGTTGGGAACATCCGCCGGGATCGCGCCCCATGCCCGGCTGGACACAGGGCAGGATAACCACATCGTGGAGGGCGCTATGCGTCCATTTAGGAGGGTCAGTGATGGCAGGTCATCAAGGGTTTGCCGATAAAATTCGGGTCCACAACAATCTCGCCAGATTGCGCAGGATCCTGCTTCTCCTCATCGCCTGTTGCGGATTCCTATTCACCATCCCGTCTCTTGCACAGACTACCGCGGGCACGATCCTGGGCATTGTCACTGACAATTCGGGAGCCGCCGTTCCCGGCGCAATTGTGACCCTGACCAATGTCGATACGGAAGTCAAAAACACGGCCACGTCGGACGACAATGGCGCATATCAGTTTGTCAACATTCCGCCGGGAAACTACACCTTGGACATTGAAAAAACCGGCTTTGCTCATCAGAAGCGCGGGCCCGCGGCATTGCAAGTTCAGGGCTCCCTGAAAGTAGACGCAACGCTGCAAGTGGGCGATGTCGCGCAAACTGTAACTGTGAATACCACAGTTCCGATCGTCGAGACGCAACCTGGCTCGCTCGGCCAGACCGTTGAGGGCAAGGTGGTGCAACAAATGCCGCTCAACGGACGCAACGTCCTGAACCTTCTCGAGTTGGCGCCGGGCGTCGTGCCGCAAGGGTCGGTAAGCGGCAATCCGGTCGGCAACCAGTCCAACGGATCGCTGACCAATAACACCGGATTTGGCAATTACCAGATCGGGGGCGGCATGGCCAACCAGAGCGCGTTCTATCTGGATGGCGTGCCTCTCAACACCAGCTACATCAACAGCCCCGCACTGGTTCCCGTTCAGGATGCCATCCAGGAATTTCGTGTCGACAGCAACGCGGTTAGTGCGGAGTTTGGCCGGTTCGCCGGCGGCGTAGTGAATATGGCTACGAAATCCGGCACGGATGCTTTTCACGGGAGTGCCTATGAGTACATCCGCAACAAGGTCCTGAATGCCAATCAGTTTTTCAATAACCGCAACGGTGTTCCTAATCCCGCATTCACGCAGAATCAGTACGGAGCAACCATTGGCGGTCCTGTAAAACGCGAAAAGCTCTTTTTCTTCTTCTCCTGGGAAGGCTACTCCTTCCGGAGGGGGAACCCCACGACCGCAACGGTGCCTACCGCGGCCATGCGCACCGGCGACTTCAGCGCGCTGCTGCCAAACACCGTCATCTATGATCCGTTGACGACTTGCGGTATTACCGGAGCACCCGCGTGTGCTCCCGGACAGACGAATGTCCGCCAGGCATTCCCCGGCAATATCATCCCCGAATCTCGTCTGGACCCTACAGCGAAACAAATCCTTACCTACTACGGGCTCCCGAATCTCCCGGGAATCGTCAACAACTATGCCACCAACGTGAGGATTGGCGGCAACACCAACCAGTACAACGCCCGCATGGACTATTCGATCAGCCAAAAACAGCGCGCCTTTGCCCGCTATACGTACTGGAACGGCAGCAGCATCCCGGGTGACACATTCGGCACCCACTATGGCGGCCTGACCAGTTATACCGGCAACCAGGACTTCGTCGTGGGCGACACCTACGACTTCACTCCCACGACCATCGCAGACGTCCGGCTCTCTTACGTGCGTGCGACGGATGGTTTTATCCCGGAGCAATACGGCACGGACCTTTCCCTGTTCGGACCGGCCTGGGCTGCGCTGGGCTCGCAGGTTACGATTCCGGTCACACCGCTGGCGACGATCGCTGGATTCACCGGCCTGGGTGGAACTTACAATCGCTCGTTCGTGAATGACTACTCGATTTCCGCCAGCCTGACCAGGATCCTCGGCCGCCATACGCTGAAGTTCGGTGGAGAGGTGCGGCGCAATGGCTGGGAATTCGCGCAGGGAACCACTTCCGCTGGCAGCTTTAGCTTCGACCAGAACTTCACCTCCTCTAATCCGTTAAAGCCCGCGGGCGGCTACTCCATGGCCTCTTTCTTTCTTGGCAACCCTGCCAGCGGCACCCTCACCGGCGTCGCCAACACCGCGGCGCAACAATGGTATAGCGGCCTCTACCTGCAGGATACTTTCGCTGTTAACCGCAGGCTGACGATCACGCCGGGAGTTCGCTGGGACATTCCTCGCGGATTCACGGAGAAGCACGATCGCCTGACGGTATTGCTGCCGGATGCGACGGACCCATTAGGGCCGCTCGTGGGGCTGCCCCTCAAAGGGCAAATTGCGCTCGTCAACAGCGCTGCCTACCCCTCGCGCAATCAGATTGGCAATCACAACAAGCTCTTTGCGCCGCGCGTGAACGCGGCCTACGCGCCGAACGACAAAATGTCCATACGCGCCGGCTATGGTCTGTCGTGGATACCACCCGACATGATCAACTACAGCATTTCACCATTTCAGTCGCCGGTGAACGCCGCAACCACGACCATGGTGTCTTCGATTGGCGGAACAACCAGCCTTCTTCCACAAGCCACTCTCAGTAACCCGTTCCCGCAAGGGCTGGTGCCGACCATCGGTCACAACCCGTCGCAGCTGACCATCTTTGAAGGCCAGAGCATCACGTCGCCGATTCCCAATGAGCCTTACGGCTACGCGCAACAATGGAACCTGGAGATACAGCAGCAATTGGCCAGCGACCTGGCCTTTACTCTCGGCTATGCCGGATCGAAGGCTACACACTTGTCTTACTCCACCGCGCAGCTGAATCAGCTGCCGGACAGTGATCTTGCGCAGGGGACCGCGCTGAACACGTTGGTTCCGAATCCCTTCTATGGGCACGTTGCCAGCGGCCTGCTCTCCAGCCCGACCGTTTCGCGAGCGCAACTGCTCCGTCCCTTCCCGCAGTTTCAGTCTTTCCAGGACACTGCCGGCCAACGCGGCGATTCACACTGGGCTGCGCTTGAGTCGCGGTTGACCAAACGCTTCAAGAATGGTGGCGTGTTGCAAGGCTCTTATACCTGGGCCAAGCTGATCAGCAATACCGACACGCTCACCAGTTGGCTCGAGAGCCACACTACGGCCGGTGTGCAGGACTGGAACAGGCTGGATCTGGAGAAAAGTCTGGCCAGCTTCGACGTTCGTAACCGCGTCGTGGTCAACTACGTCATGCAGCTTCCTATCGGCACCAACCAGCGGTTTGCCGGTACCGCCGGTCCTAAGCTGAATCGGGTTATTGGGGGATGGGGCGTGAACGGCATAACCATCCTTCAGTCAGGCTACCCATTGCCATTCACCACCGCCGCCAACAATACCGGGTCGCAAGGTGGCGGATCCCGACCCAATCTCCTGACGGGAGCGCAACGCACCCTTCAAAGTGCTCAGCAGAATCGCGTCAACAAATGGTTTAACACTGCGGCCTTCTCCCAGCCGGCAGCGTTCGCCTTTGGCAACGAGAACCGCGTGGACAGCGCGATTCGCGACTCCGGCGTCGCCAATTGGGACTTCACTCTCAGTAAAAACACTCCGATTACTGAGCGGCTCAACTTCGAATTCAAAACCGAGGTCTTCAATCTCTTTAACCGAACGCAGTTTGGCGACCCGAACACACAACTCGGCAGTCAAACCTTCGGTGTCGTAAGTACAACGGTTGGCAATCCGCGTCTGATCCAGTTCGCGGGGCGGCTCACTTTCTAGCGAACGCGAGCCTACTTTTTTTGCGGTAGCCTGAAAGCAACAGATGCCACGGCCGCAGAACCAAGGCAAGATCCGCATCCTACTGGTCGACGATCATCCTGTAGTGCTCACCGGGCTGACTACGCTTCTGCAACAGGACCCCGAGATGGTCGTCGTCGGAATGGCCAACGACGGACAAGCCGCTCTCGAATTGCTCGATCGGACCGTTGCAGACGTCGTTCTTCTGGACCTCAGAATGCCCGGGCGCTCCGGACTCGATGTGCTGCGTGATATAGGGCGGCTTTTTCCCAGGACCCGCGTGATCATCCTTTCCGGTTTTCAGTTCGATGAGGAGATCCATCAATCGGTCATACGCGGCGCCTATGGTTATCTGCCCAAGGACGTTGCTTCCAGGGAAATATTCGACGCAATCCATAGCGTTCACCAGGGAAATACCTATTTCCCAAAACACATCATGGAGCGTCTGGACAGTCGTCGTTCACGGCCTGACCTGACCAAGCGCGAAATGGAGATTCTCGAGCTGGTCGCGAAGGGCTTTACCAACAAGGAAATTGCCAATGCCTTGCGTCTGAGCCAGTTCACCGTTCGCAATCATCTGAACCGGATCACTTCAAAACTCGAAGTTGCCGATCGAACCGAAGCCGCGTTTGTCGCGATACAAACAGGCATCGTCTCGATTTCCCACTAAAGTCGTTCCTCTGAGCGCCTCGCCAGGTGTTCGCAACGCCCTCAGCTGTCGGACTTGCACCACCGTTGCAGGACTATTCCAGGTTTGCGTGACAGCTAAGGGACGCTCGAAATTCTTCTGCGCTCCCAGAAGGGGTGCTCCGGCCATCGCTCTTCGCTTGCATAGCATGAAGCTAAATGCGTTGAATACGCATCGTCGATACCGTCAATCAGGTTGGAATAACCTTCTGCCGCGCTTCCGGAGTCCTCGCCGGCGAGTACCCTATCAGCTGCCTCTGCCGCAGCCAGGCCGGTGAACAAAGCATTTAATATACCTTGTGACGAAATCGGATCGAAGTGAATCGCAGCGTCGCCCACCGCGAACCAATGGGATCCCGCTGCCGGTCGACTTCTTCCACCGTTTGAAACCGTGAGATGAATGCGTTCCGAGCCTGCGGAGAATCCACAATTGCGGAGGATTGAGTTCAGGTAGTGGGTGCGTGAGGCGTGATCGAGGAGTGTTTGTTCCGAGCGCAACAAGCGTGCTGATGGAAGATCGGCATCGGTATAGAAGGTCAGAATGCGTCTCCTTGAAGGGAGAGGAGCCGTATACCACCATCCGTCCTCGACAGCTTCAACGAAAGTGAAGCCTGCCGTCGAGGAAGTCTCAGCTAAGGAAATCCCGTTCAGCCATCCACACACCATGCGACGTTCGCGAGACTCTACCTTTGCGCCGAGCCGATGGGAAATGGAAGCATGTCTCCCCGTCGCATCAATCAAGACCCGAGCAAGAACCTCGGTGCGCTGCGCAGTGCCGTCGGAGATCGATGCCTGCCAACACTGCGTCGAAGCGTCCCAATCAACTGTCTTCATAACGGCGCGAGATGCCAGGCTGGTCCCACGGCTGACTGCTGTGTCACGCAGCCACTGGTCGAACCGATTGCGGTCCAGATGCCATCCGGGGCCATCCGGATCGCGAAGGTGAGCTGTTTCTACTGGGTAGGTGTCCCCCCAAACAGAACGGTTTCCGTGGCAGGTCTCGTGGCCCTGTGCCTCAAAGGCTTGGAGGATGCCCATGTCGGACAGGAGACGCCGGGCTGCCGGCACCAGAGACTCTCCGACAATCAGCTCATTCGTATCGAATTTTCGCGAGTCAACGACCAACACACTGCGAGTAGGCGCCAGATTCAATGCGGCCGTTGAGCCGGCTGGTCCAGCGCCCACAATCAACACATCGACCGTCCTCACCACTTGTGAAGGCCGTGCGGGAATCGGCGAACCTTGTCGATCCCAGCGAGATCAACATCGCTCATCTCCTCAGCCTCTTCTTCTGATTCAAGACCGCGATGCACGTGGGCCATTTCGGCGAGGCGCCGGTGCGTGTGAGCAGGAAGATTTTCGACCTCCATATACCGCGGAAATTCGGGGTCGCCTGGTCCCTCCAAATGCTCGACAACGCCCATGTCCCCGAAGTGATGGACCATGTTGTTGATTTGGTGGGTATAGCTCTTTGTTAGCCCAAGAGGCCGATTCCAGTTGGCGCGGTTGGCGAATGCTGCCATGCGCTCCGCGATTGGTCGTCCCTTGTCCATGACGATCTTATAGTTCTCATACGACAAGACCTGATTGGGAACCCGGGCCGGCCAAAACGTCGGCACGTAGGGATCGTAGATTTTCTGGTATCCGGAACGGCAGCTTGCCGTATCGGTTTGCCATGGCACGGCCATCCACCGACTTAGCCCACCTGGGAGTTGTTGAGAGAGCGGACTGTGCGAGGGC
>JBARKD010000643.1:0-14455 GCA_049800615.1 Acidobacteriaceae bacterium
ATAAAGGACCTCCAATGGTGGCGGCTTACCGTGTAGTAGTGGCAGAGAGCAAAGATATTGCCGTAATCACCGTGGTATGCGGGTACTGCGAGTCAGAAGTCTCAATGAAAGCCGGAGCGATCACCCCAGAAGCCTGCCCTTCGTGTAACAAGCCGTATGGAGATAGCATCAAGAGTGCGCTCGTCGCCTTCGCAAGATTCCAGAACTTCGCGACAGAAGCGGAAGGCCACGCCAAGAAGCCTGTCTTTCGCTTCCACATCAAGCAACCAGACTGACCCTGATGAACACAGGCTACCGCAACCGGAGAGATTAGGCAAGTATATTATCGCCCAATTTTGTGGCTAGGGCCAAAGCTATTTTTCCATGAGGCAAAATGCAGATCTCTCCACTTCGCTGCGCTTCGGTCGAGACGACAATTTTGTGGGCGGGCCAAAGCTGTTTTTCCGTGAGGCAAACTGCAGGTCTCTCCACTTCGGTCGAGACGACAATGCTGTTTAGCGGTCAGATTGGTGTTTCCAGGAAAACTCAGAAGCCGGTGTGCCTGGAGGGCTTTAATATTTTTGCGAAAAAAATCGATGGCTGTCGATTTGGCCAAACTCGAACGTCGTACTCGCAGGAGGGAAGAAAAACATGCAATTTCTATGCTTGATCTATGAAAACGAGTCCCGTTTCGCGACCGGCTACGACGAAGACGAGTTCGCCGAATACGGCGCTTTCAGCAAGAAGCACGCCGCCGCTATCAAAGGAGGAAACGCGCTCCAGCCCACCCCAACAGCAAAGACGGTGCGTGTACGCAACGCCAAGGCCGTCACCACGGACGGCCCCTTCGCCGAGACCAAGGAGCAGCTTGGTGGGTACTACCTCGTCGAAGCGAACACTATCGAGGAAGCAGCATCCATGGCGGCGGGCATCCCTGCTGCGCGCTACGGCGGTATCGAAGTCCGTCCCATCATGGTCTTTTCCTAGCCCCTCCAGCGGCGGCGCCGGTGGCCCCGGCGCTGCCTCACGCAAGCATGCCATGCCACAAGATGCTACGAGGAGGCCGTCGTGAACAGTACTTTATCCGCTCACTTGGCAGAAACAGGACTGACCACAGAAGAAATCACCAGGCTTGCACGCCATCTCGCCGTCACCCGCGGGTATCTGTTCGAAACCGTTTGCGGGCTTTCGCCCGAACAGTGGAATTTCAAACCCGAGGGCGAAACCTGGACTATCGCGGAGAATCTGGAACACCTGGTCCTGATTGAACGGCGGGTCCATGCTCTCATCGCGGATTTGAGCAACGCGCCCGAAGCTACATCGAGCAACGGGCAATTGGCGATGGACAACATAATCGTAAACGAGGTGCCCCTGCGCTCAATCAAGGTGAAGGCCCCAACCGCCCTTTGTCCAACCAATCGCTGGAGCGGCGTCGACGCCCTGCAGTTGTTCTTCGAAGCCCGCGATCAAACCATGCAATTGCTGGCTGCGCCCCTGCTCCGTGGCCGGGTGAGGCCTCATCCGTTGTTCGGCGCCTGGGACGGATATCAATGGCTGCTGGCCGTCGGTTCGCACACGGCAAGACACACGAACCAGATTCGGGAAGTCAAAGCAAACCCGAACTTCCCCCAATGAGGCGGTAGGCATGCGCTACATGATGATGATTTACTCGGGCGAGAGTGAGGGCGTAGCGCCTGAGGATACGCGCGCGGTGGCGGCGGCCCACCGGGCTTTCATGGAAGAGACAGGACGTCAGGGAATCCTGGTGGGGGGCGAACCGCTTCAGGCCAGCAGCACGGCCACAATGGTTCGGGTAGAGCGGGACAAGGCGATCATTACCGATGGTCCCTATGCGGAAACCAAAGAGCAACTCGCCGGATACTACATCCTCGAGTGCCGCGACCTGGACGAAGCGCTCGCCTGGGCCGTGAAGATTCCCACGGGCTGTGCGGGGGCGGCCGGATGCGTCGAGGTTCGGCCTCTGCGCGAAATTCCTCGGAATGGATGACCGTGCCGCTATCGAATCCGTATTCCGCAACGAGTCAGGGCGCATCATTGCCGGACTCATTCGCGTCTCACACTCTTTCGATCTGGCCGAGGAAGCCATGCAGGATGCTTTTGCGTCCGCCATTGTGAACTGGCAGGCCGAAGGCATACCCGATAACCCCGCCGCATGGATCACCGCCACAGCGCGCCGCAAGCTGATCGACTATGCTCGCCGCGAGCGGACGCGCCGCAGCCATGAAGATCAGTTGCTGTATGAGTATGAATCGCGCAGCTGTGCGATCGAGGCCGACATGGACCGTCCGTTCGAAGACGACCGCCTGAGTCTCATCTTCACGTGCTGCCATCCCGCCATCAACATGCAGGCACAAATCGGGCTCACGCTGCGCACGCTCGGGGGCCTTACCACCAGCGAGATCGCCCGAGCCTTCCTGATGCCCGAGGCGACGCTTGCGCAACGGCTGGTGCGCGCCCAACGCAAGATCCAGCAGGCACGCATCCCCTACCAGGTGCCCAGTCCCAGCTCCCTTCCGGAACGCCTCGAAGCGGTGCAGGGCGTTCTATATCTCATCTTCAACGAAGGCTACTCTGCCAGTGGGGGCGACAACCTGGTGCGCCGGGAGCTTTGCGCTGAAGCGATTCGCCTGGCCCGCACCCTGCTCGAATTAATGCCCAACAACGGGGAAAACATGGGCCTTTTGGGGCTGATGCTTCTGCATGATTCCCGCCGCGACGCCCGTTCGACGGCCGAGGGGTCACTGGTGACCCTGGAAGAGCAGGATCGGGGCCTTTGGCATCAGGATCAGATCACCGAAGGTATACGTCTGGTGGAGCGCGCCCTGGGGCGACGCAACCCAGGGCCATTTCAGTTGCAGGCCGCGATCGCGGCGATTCATGCAGAAGCCAGAACCGCCGCGGAAACTGACTGGAAGCAAATTGCGGCCATTTATGCGCTTCTCAGGTCGAGTCAGGACACCCCGATCGTCGCCCTGAACCACGCAGTCGCGGTGGCCATGAGTGAAAGCCTGGAACGAGGCCTTTCTATGATTGACAGACTGGGCGAAAGCGGCGAGCTTGATTCCTATCATCTTTACCATGCAGCCCGCGCCGACCTGCTGCGGCGGCTGGGCCGCAGCCGCGAAGCCCTGGAGAGCTATCATCGCGCTCTCGCTTTAGCCAGCAATGCCGTGGAAATCCGCTATCTTCGCCGGCGCATTTCAGAAATCGATGGCAGCGCCACCTGAGGGCACGGGCGGGCTGGAGGGTTCCCTGAAGCCAGTCCTTTATACCGGCCGGGAACCATCAAGTCCGCGATAGCGTACACAGCTCCGTCGATCAAACCCATGGGGGCGGCACCATGCATGCATTGCGGCAGAATCTTGCGTACAGCTTCCGGCGGCTTTCGAGAGCGCCCGGTTTCGTCTTCGCAATCATCCTCTCCATCGGACTAGGCATTGCAGCCAATTCCACCATCTTTTCCATGGTCAGCCGTTTTGTTTTGCGTCCCGCTCCGGTAGGTGATCCCGCCTCTTTAGTGGCTCTGCATACGACACATGACGGCGATCGATGCTGCAACAGTTTTTCGTGGCCGCTCTATGAGGACGTGCGCGAGCAGGCTCGTTCTTTTTCAGGAGTTGCCGCTTACTACGAACTCTTGCCGGCTTCGATTGGGGGAGCAGGTGAGCCGGAGCGAGTTTGGGGCCAAGGGGCCACCTCTAACTACTTTGACGTGTCGCAGATCCGTATGCAGCTTGGGCGCGGCTTTTTGCCGGGGGAAGAACGCCTGCCGATCATAGTGCTGAGCTATCGTCTCTGGCAGCGGCGTTTTGCTTCCGATCCCGCGATCGTGGGCAAAGCCATCGTGTTGTCCGGAAGAAGCTTTACCGTCGTGGGCGTCGCGCCTAACGGTTTTCGCGGTCTCGATCTGATTCTCGATCCAGAATTCTGGGTGACTCTGGGCAACGTGGAACAGCTTGTCCCAAGCGTACCCAGCCGCAATGCGCGGGATCAGCATTGGCTGGCCGTGGTGGGACGTCTGGCACCCAGTGTCAGAGTGCCGCAAGCTGCTGCCGAGCTGGCGAGTCTTGCGCAGCGCTACGCACGGGTCTATCCCGATAGTGACAAAGGCGGGGGGTTCCTCCTGACTCAGGCTGGATCACTTCCGCCCAGAGACCGTTCTACCGTGTTGCTTTTCATCGGGGCTCTGGCGGTGGTTGTGTTGCTCTTACTTGGTATAGCCTGCGCCAATGTCGCGAATCTTCTGCTTGCACAATCAGCCGACCGGCAACGTGAAATGGCCGTGCGGATTGCCCTGGGCGCAACCCGCGGTCATCTGCTACGGCAATTGCTGCTGGAAAGCCTGCTGCTGGCGCTGGCCGGTGGGGTTTTTGGCACGTTACTGACTTTCTGGGCCACCTCCGCGCTCTCGGCGTTCCACATTCCCGCGCCGGTGCCTCTGGACACAACCATCAGCGTCGATTGGCGGGTTCTGAGCTACACGTTTGTGTTGAGTGTGGGCGCCGGGCTGGTTTTCGGATTCGGTCCAGCCTGGATGGCGGCTCGTCCGATCTTGTCGAATGCCCTCAAGGGAGAGGATGGCTTCGCACGCCCCGGGCGTATGAGCCTGCGCAATATTCTGGTGGTGACCCAGATTGTTCTGTCACTGGTCCTGCTGTGCGCCACCGGACTTTTTCTGCGTAGTCTGGAGAACGCGGTCCGGATGGACGTTGGGTTTCGTTCGCGCGATCTGCTGATGGTTTCTGTCGATCCGCGGGTCCACGGCTACAGTCCCGAGCGCACAGCCCGATTCCTCGATCTATTGCGCCAGAGAGCCGCCACTATACCCGGGGTTGTCTCGGCAGCCGGGACCGACAGCGTTCCGCTCAACGGGGGAAACCGGAGCGATGATTTTCACGCGGAAGGGGAGCCGAACTCCATCGGCACGGATTCATCTGTGGAACTTTACATGGCGACCCCAGGTTACTTCGAAACCATGGGCATTCCCCGTTTAGCCGGCCGCGACTTCGCCGAGGAGCCGGCGAAGTCTACGAAGGTGGCCATTGTGAATCGGGCTTTCGCCGAACATTTCTTTCCTCGGCAAAACGCGATCGGCCGTCGTGTAACCGATGGTGGTGTCGCTTACGAGGTTATCGGAGTGGTCGAAAATATAAAGTCGCGCACCCTTGGCGAGGATACCCGATTCGTACTTTTCCGTTCCCTCGCGCAAAGCACGGAAAGCGATCCTTCTCTTCTTGGGTATCAATTGCTGTTGCATTTCCGCGGCGATCCGGGGCCGATTGTGAGCGCGGTGCGCAGACAGATCAGGGATGTTGATCCAGCGTTAGCCGTTTATGACATTCGAACCATGGATGAGCATCTTCGGCAGGCGCTCTTTCTACCTCGTCTCGCAGGCACGCTTTTTGGGGTGTTTGGATTTAGCGGACTCACGCTCGCAGCCATCGGCCTTTATAGCGTGATGAGTTACTCGGTCAGCCGGCGCACTCGGGAGATCGGCATTCGGATAGCCCTGGGGGCCCAGTTGGATGAGGTTCGCGGCCTCGTTCTTCGCCAGGGCATGGTGCTCACGATCATCGCGATGGCGATAGGCCTGCCGGCTGCGTTCGCCCTTGCGGGCATCCTGCGCAGCTTTCTCTACGGCATCCGCCCGCATGACACGATCACATTCACCGCTGTGCCGGTGTTCTTAGCCGCGGTTGCTTGCCTTGCGTGTTGGATTCCAGCTTACCGCGCAGCCAGAATCGATCCGCAACGGGCACTGCGATATGAGTAGCACTGCGATATGAGAAGGCCGCCTCGACGTTAATTGCTGGTGCGCCAGGCAAGAACATTATTCTTTACCGCGCTGCCGTTCATGTTGTTCGTGCCTAAAACCAACTCGAAATGGGGTATTGTGCCGTCTGCCCTGCGTATTTTTTTGAGAAACGGCAGTAGTTGCGAATCATCGGAAACAAAGTCCCAGGCACACTCGGTGCCCGCCATCGATGTGCCCTCGAGGATCAGCGCGTTTCCATTGCCTCCGAGATTTGGCAAATAGGCCACAACCGCATATACCCGGTGCTGCGCATCGTTGTATCCCGAATCCCATCGCTTAGGTTCGTTCCCGCCAGGTTGACGGTTCAAGACCGAGAAGACGCGATGTTCCCGGTCATTGAAGAATACGAAATTCATATTGTGTTCAAACAGCTCGACCCAAGGGTTCGCTTCCGCCGCGCCCACAAAGATTACGTTGCCTTGTTTTAGATCGTTGGGTCGCACGTCGCGGGCATAGCGAACGTCGACTTTGCTGTCATAGGATGCGGCCATCTGCGTCAGTGCCTTGGCCACTTCGAGGTCGACGATAGAGGTGTAACGCCGGCTGCCGAGGTCGACGACCGCATCCGGCGGCAACTTAGCGGATGGCGTGAGTGTGGTTCGGTATCCTCCTCTGAGATATTCCTGCAGATCGAGATTTCGTCCCACCAGCCCTTGCCACATCACCATCCCGCTGTCACCGGGAACCTCCAAAGTCGGCTGCCCGCGAAGGAAGATCTGGCTCCAGAAGGGGTGACCGGGCGACAGCGATACTTGTCGCCCGGTTGAGGCGCCTTTGTGAATCAGCAGGGCGATCAAGGTGAGGGCCAGCAGGGCTACCACCGTCCAAGCCAGCCGGGCACTGCCCCAGACTTGTGCAGCCGCGGCGGGTGCTTGGGGTTTCCCCGCTGTTTCTATCTGGGCGGCCGGGGGACTGGCAAGTGTTGGAGAAGAAGGAGCGGACGCTGGCGGACGCGGTTCGAAGTGTGGAACATAGCCGCCTCGCGGTATGACGATTCGGATCGGTTCATTCGCGCCCTCATCTCTGAAATAGAGCTCAAGCCTTTGACGAAGACGGCTAGCTTGGGTGCGGACAATTCCATCGATGGAGGAATCGTAATTTTGCGATCGTCCGAAAACGGCCTCCCCGATTTTTTGTTCGTTGATCTCCCTGGCTCGCCCGCTAAGGGCAAGGTTGCAGACATAAGCAAGCAAATTGGAAAGCCGTTCGCTCCTGGAAAAGGCGGAAGACGCGATCACTCGATCCACCAACGCACGGCGAGAGTCGCCTGCGGCAGCTCGGGCGGGCCCCGCCTCTTTGTCAGCGGTGATCATCTCTGGTCTCTCAGTTGACCAAAGGGATGTAAACGTGACGTAAATCAGATTGAAACACAGCATTCACTGTATCGGTTACATTTATAGCGCGATAAATGGCTCATCCTGTTTGATTTAACGCATGTATCGGTTGCGTGTCGGTGAATTGCCTTGGTGCCCGCCAAAGGCGATGTTAGTTCTGGCTCAGTTGTCCCACCCATTAGACCGTAGAAAAAAGCAACACAACTACAGGAGCCAGAATCATGACGCGCGCCGCGATCCCTCCCATCCGCCGGGCATTTCGCTTGTTCCTTCTTCCGCTTCTTGCAGTCTTGACCCTCCAGCACGCTCACGGGCAGTTTGATTCGGCGAGTGTGCTGGGGACGATCAAGGACCCGAGCGGCGCCGCGGTCACGGGCGCCACGGTGGAGCTGTTGAGCATCGCGAAGGGAATTACCGTGACCCGGCAGACCGATAGCAATGGCGACTACGAGTTCCCGAATGTGCAGCCGGGCGATTACTCCATCACGGTGACCGCGCCGGGGTTTCAAAAGTCGCAGACAGATAGGTTCACGGTGACGGTGGGGGCGAGGCAGCGCGTCGCCCTCACCCTGAACGTGGGCGCCGAAGCGCAAAGCGTGGAAGTTTCAGGAGTGGCGAGCCAGCTTGAAACCGATACCAGCGACCGGGGCGAAACCGTGCAGACGAGGGAAGCTGTCAACCTGCCACTCAACGGCCGCGCTTATGCCGACCTCTCGACCCTGGTCCCCGGGGTGCGCGAGTCGTTGCTGGAAGTGCTCTCTCTTCCAAGCCGTGACGCCTCCTATAACGTCAACGGCCTCAACTCGATGGTGAACAATTTCCAGTTGGACGGGATCGACAACAACGCGTATCAGAGCGCCAACCAGGGATATTCGAACGAGGCAATCATTCCGTCGCCCGACGCCATACAGGAATTCAAGGTGGAAACCGATAACTACAGTGCCGAATACGGGCGGGCCGGTGGCGCTATCGTCAACGCGACCATTCGCAGCGGGTCCAACCAATTTCATGGCGTTGCCTATGACTATTTGCGTAATACAGTGTTGAACGCGTATGGGCCATTCATCGGAACGGGGGTAAAGCCGACCCTGGTGCAGAATCAGTTTGGGGGCACGTTGGGCGGTCCCATCCGGCGCGACAAGCTCTTCTTCTTTGGCGATTATGAAGGGCTGCGCCATGTCGATCGCTCGATTCAGACGGCGGTGGTCCCGACGGCCGCGCAGGCCCAGGGAATATTTACCGATGCGCAAGGGAATCCCATCGCACTGCAAAATCCGATTACGGGAGTGAAGTACGCGAACGGCGTGATTCCGAAGTCGGATCAGAGTCCATTCGCGGCGAACGTGCTGAGCATTCTGCAGGCAGACGCGGCGCCCAATACCAAGGTCGCGGCCGGCGGCAGCAATTTCGTTTCCGCCCCGGCCAACACGGTGACAGTGAACAAAGGGGACGGCCGCGCGGATGCGTACCTCAGCCCGCGCTCAACGGCTTTTGGGCGGTATAGCCAGGCCTCGTGGGTATATTTCCTGGCGCCGAATATCCCCGGTTTGGCCGGAGGCAACAGCAACGGCACCCTGTATGCCTACAGCAAACAGGTCGCCGTGGGCTACAACTTCACTCCCAAGGCGAATCAAATTCTGCAACTCCGGCTCGGTCTCACCTGGACCAGAAGCGGCAAAGCGCCGGTGAACATCGGGGCCACCAACCTGCTCGCCGAGTACAACATTCCTAATATCCCTACCGACCCCAGCATTACCGGGGGCCTCAACAGCCAGGCGGTGACTGGATTTTCGCAGTTTGGGCGGCAGACGACGAATCCCCAGTTCACCAACCCGTACGACGCGAATCCCAAGGTCAACTACAGCATTTTGAAAGGCCGCAACAGCTTCAAGATGGGTGGAGAATACGGCTATTTCAACATGGCGATCTCGGACTTCCACCCGCAGTTCGGCGAGGACTTCTATGGCGGTCAGTTCAGCCGGGCGATTGCGACCCAGGCGACGGATGCCGCACACATCCAGTCATACAACCTGGCCGACTTCCTGCTCGGCGCCCGCAACAGCTATCAGCTAAACAACCTGGCTACCATCCAGTACGAACGCCGCTGGTACATGGGCTATTTTCAGGATGACTACAAGTTCAGCGACCGGCTCACGTTCAACCTGGGCGTCCGCTACGAATTGGTAACGCCGAACTGGGAACAGAACAACCATCTCGCCAACTTCGATCCCACGACGAATACGCTGGTTCAGGCTTCGGGAGGGTCGCTCTATAACAAAACGCTGGTCAACGTGGATACGAAGGACCTGGCGCCCCGTCTCGGCTTTGCCTTCCAACTGGACCCCAAGACCGTTGTTCGCGGTGGTTACGGAATCGGGTACATGCACTACTTCCGTTTCGGTGGAGAGAGCACTCTGGGCTACAACGGACCTTATATTGTCGACGCGACGATTAACCAGACTCCCCCTTTCCAGGCGAGCGGGGCCACCCAGCAACTCTGCAACTCGCTGACGCAAAACCCCGCGACTTGTTTCCGCGCGACACAGATGGGCTATCAGACAAACTTCGCCACGGCGCAAAACTTCTCCACGCTGGCGGCGCAGACGCGATATATCCCGCGCAACTTCCCGGCGGCTTATGTGCAGGCATTTCACCTGACCGTACAGCGGGAATTAATGAAGAACACCACGCTCGAGGTTTCCTATGTCGGCAACCATGCGGTCCGCATCCCTGTGCTCACGGACTTCAACCAGGCTGCTACGGAGCCGGTCAGTTGCAACTCGGGCATTGGCTGCCTGACCCAGCAACAGCGCCGGCCGATCTCTACGTTCACCAATATTCTGACGGTATTTCCCAAAGGTTTTCTGAATTACAACTCGCTGCAGACCAAGGTGGAGCGGCGCTATAGCAACGGGATTTTCCTGATCAACTCCTTCACCTGGTCGAAAGCGATTAACAATGCTTCGGCCGACCTGGAAACGTACGGGGGTGATTCGGCACTGGTCAACTTCTACAACTCGGAGGGGGATCGCGGCGCCTCCAGTTACAACCAGCCGTTGAACGACACATTGTCCGTCATCGCGGACCTGCCTTTTGGGAAAGGCAGAATGTTCGGCCAGAACGCGCCTGGCTGGCAGCAGGCAACTCTCGGGGGCTGGCAGCTGACGGCCATCAATTCAGTCACCAGCGGTTTGCCGATCAATTTAACCTACGCTCCCGCTGCCCAATACGTTGTTTCCAGCACCAGCGCTGCTTATGCGGTCCGCCCTAATCTGGTCAGCACTGCGCAGGCCGTGTATGCACCGCGGTCGCATTATGTGAAGACCGGCAGCGCTCTGAGCGGCACCCTGCTCTCGAGCGAGGTGAGTGTTCCCACCCCGAGCCAGTATTTTGGCACGGCGGGACGCAACGCTCTGCATGGGCCGGCGTATGGGGCGCTGACGCTCGCCCTGCACAAATCCGTGCCGTTGGGATGGGAAGACAGCAACCTGGAGTTTCGCATCGAGGCCTTCAATGTCTTAAATTCGACCAATTTTCAATATCCGGATACAGCAGTCACGGATGGCGCAAGTTTTGGAACTTACACTGCGTCGAATCTCTATCCATCGCGCCAGGTACAGCTCGCCCTGCGCCTGAGTTTTTAGCAGGCTGCGGAAAAAGAACGTCATTCTGCCGCCTGAAAGTTGAGGGTTGGCCAGACGACATTCCCTCAGGGGCTAAAAGAGTCTGCGTGAGAACTAACCCTAGCGAGATTTGGTTACGTGATGGGGGGTCAGCAGCGCGCCCAGGATTCTATCCTGGGTATTTTCAGCCGTCCCTTCGGGACTTAGTGCGCGGTTGACGGCGGGGTTGAAAAAGCCCGCCCCTTCAAAACCAAAGGGAGGACAATTCTAGAGCTCAGGCGAGCGAGTGGGACAGGGCAAGAAACTGCAGATTCCTCGGCTGCGCTCGGAATGACAAAGGGTAGGCCTGCGTTTCCATTGAGAGCTGCGGTTGTATAAGCAAACCGCAGATCCCTCCACTTCGGTCGGGACGACAATTCTGTGAGCGAGAAAGGTTGGCTTTTCCAGGAAGCGTCGACCGATTGTTTTTGGCTAGGCCGGTGGCGGATCTAACAAGCCGCGGGTCTCACGCAGGCTCTAAAAGCCAGTTGATTTTGTTGGATTACGTACGGGACAAGAAATCGGGGCGCCGGAAAGTTGCCGGCGCCCCGCTGGTTTTTGTGGGTTTTGCGTAGTTCGTTCTACGGCCAGGAGTTGACCAGGTTGGTGACGTTCACAGTGCCCAAGCCGGTAGCAAAGTCCCAACCGGTGGTCGTGGGATACGCCTGTTGCAACGTCGTCGTGGAGGTGGAGAGAAGGCCAAACCCATTGGGAAACGACGGATCGTAGCAGCCGTTGGGACCAAAGCAGGGGACAGTGGTGGTGCCGAGGGTGACGTCCTGGAAGACACAGCTCGAGCCCACTTTGTTTCCTGCCGTGCTGTTGCAGCTGTTGAGAGTGGTTTCATTAGGATCGGAGCTCGTGCCAAATTGGCTCCGCGCGAGGCCGTAGAAGATAGGGTCGGGATTGCCCTGGGGCGCGCCCGCCTTTTGGTTAATCAAGGCCTGGATGCTGGCAAATTGCGGAGCGGTGAAGGACGTGCCACCGGCGCTGTTAAAGAAAGTGTCAACGGCATTGGTGTAGTCGCAGGGAGCCCCACCCTGGGCTGCATCCGACATGCACAAGAGAATCGCATGGTTCCAGAATCCGTTAGAGGCAAACAAAGAAACATCGGGCAAATCGCGCTTGCCGTCGTTGGGCACGCCGACGACATTTGTCTGCCAGTAAGGCTTGGGGTAAATGAGGCTGGGAGCGCCGCTGCCCGCGACGATGTTTAGAAAGCCAGAGCCGAGCGTGCTGTTGCAGAAGGTTAAGCCGTCTTTATATCCGGCGTAGGTATACAAGACGTTGCTGCCGCAGGAATCGTTCCAGGGTATTTCCGGAATATACGACTTAGCCGAGAGACCTATCGGAATGTTGGACGATGCCCAGTAGGTGCTGTTCTGGCCCAGATAGGTATCCAGGAAGTCTGTGCCTCCCGTGGCGACATCATAGGGGGTAGAGGCTAGTCCGTTGGCAGCGACCCCACTTATCGCCCATTCGGCGGTATCGAAGTCGTCACAACCTGCCGCGCCGTTATCTCCGGCAGCGACGAAGACCGAAACCCCCTCGCTCGCCGCCTGTTGCCAGAGGGCATTGATAAACCCGTTGCCACTCGGTCCGGGTCCTTGATCGACTTCACAGCCCAGATAGCTCAGGCTCATGATAGGGGGCGGAGTAGGCAGGTCGAGAAGATTCTGAGCTGCGATAAACGGTCCAAAATTGGTTAAGGTGTCCGCGCAGGACGCGAGCTCCACCGTGGCATCCGCCGCGACCGCTCCGGCCCATTCGGCGTCGAGAGCCGCTTCTCCCTCCGCGCCATTGAGTCCCGGATCGGCGCATCCGGTGCCGGGATGTATCTGGGCGAAGGTGCCAGTAAAACGAGTAGGAATGAATGCCTTGCGAAATGTAGCCACATCGGCCGGGTTGACGTCGGTTTCTTCCAACACCACGACGGTTTGTCCCTTGCCGGTAATCGGTTGCTTCGCAGTGTAGAGAGGAGCCACGTTATAAATAATGGCCAGATCGGCGGGCGATTCATCATATTGAGTTTGTCCGTCGAAGCCATCCGGACATCCAGTGCAAGGAAAAGTGAACTGCTTCTTCGGCTTCATGACGGCGGGTTTGGGCAGGAAGCCGTTCAAGCTGACGAAGCCGGCAACCACCGGCGCCAGCGCAGCGGGAATCTGCGGATCGCTCGCGTTGGCGACGTGCGATGTACCATTCACGACATACGAGTGCATCTGGGTATGGAAGGCTTCATTGATCTGGCCGGCGGTCCCGGACACATCGATGACCATCCCCGACTTGTGGACCATGTTTACCGTCATCCCATGCGAACTTAGCCAGGAGACAACGGTATCGATATCCTGCTGCGAAGGCCCATAATTTGCGCCCAGTTGTTCGGCCGTGAGCCATTGATGATATTTGCCGGAATGCGGATCCTGCAGGTCCTGAATCTGCTGCTCCAGGGCGGCTTCCTGTTCAGCACTGCGCTTGAGTTGAAGATACATGTGCTCCATAGGCAAACTGTCTTCTACGGCTCCGCGATCGAACTTCGGGCTGGCAAGCGGGTGAGTTTGGTGGGGCAGCGTGACCAGGCTGTTCTCATCCACCGCATCCACGATACGTGGAGCAGCAGCAGAGCCAGCGGGGGTGAGGGCAAGCAGGGAACCCGAATAACCACTCAGGGCCAGTATCGTCATCAGACCGAAAACCGGCACGCGTTGGGGAAGAGGGCGCAAAGCCATAAGAAGACTCCTTGTGGATGGTGAAGTGAACCCGGTGGTCTAAAACGTGGCCTGACTAAGTGGAGGGAGTATACATGGAGCATGGAGGCGGGCTGCAGTCCAAAATTTGATTCGTTTGGAGTGCTGTCAACTTTAGATTCAGTGAGCAACAAACGCTGTCACTTTGAAACCAAGCGGAGTAGTCTTTGTGAACGAATTAGCCCAGGCACTCATCGGCGACAGTGCAGCCGCGCCGCCGGCTCATATCCTGGAAGGAATCGCGGAGGAACTTGCTCAGCGGAAGATACCGTTTACCCCGCACACCATTTATCAGGAGCTGTGGCATATCACGTTCTGGCAGCAGGTCACTCTGGACTGGATCAACAACATCGAGACGCCCTTTCCAACTCAGCCCTCGGCGGGTTTTCCAGGCAATGGCGAGGTCGAGCCCTGGGACCAGTTATGCAGCCGGTTCTTTCGGGGTCTTAAGCTGGCAGCGGGTGTGGCGGGCGATGAGAAGAGACTCCCGCAACAGATTCGCTGCCCGTCGCGGCCGGGCAAGCCAGTCCGCATCATGACGGTCCGCGAGCAGCTGGAAAGCCTTGCGGCTCATAATGCATACCATTTTGGGCGCATCGTTCTGCTTCGTCAGCTCTGCGGCGCATGGCCTCCTGCCTCCGGCGGCTTCAGCTGGTAGTGAAAGGCCGGGGGTATAAAGACTCTGCGTGAGAAAGGGAGTGAAAGCATCTGCAGCTCGAGAAGGTTGAGGAATGACTGTTCTGTCTAGGGGCGGAAATTGTAGCCTCAGCGGCTGAACAGGCTGCGGAAAAAATCGGGATCGCGCAAGAGAGACGTGAAGCAGGGGCTAAAGCCCGACGTATTCTGAATCATTTACGGCCCGACTGAAGTCGGGCCCTGATACAAAAACCGCGTTTT
>JBARKD010000644.1:0-4618 GCA_049800615.1 Acidobacteriaceae bacterium
ATCATCCCAGCCGTCATTGTCATAGTCGCCGACGCACACACCCGTCTGCCAGCCAGTGCGCGCCAAACCGGAGTTCTCCGTTACATCAGTAAACGTTCCATCGCGGTTGTTTTTGTACAAATGAGAGGTCGGAGCTTTTCCGGATGGCCAGGTCATATCCAAACGCGTTCCATTGGTCAGATAAATATCCAGCCAACCGTCGTTGTCGAAATCGAAAAATGCTAACCCGCTCCCTTTCGCTTCCAGGATGTATTTCTTATGCGTGATTTCACCCCAGACGTTGGGGACGTTCAAACCGGCTTCGCGGCCGACCTCCACGAAAGTAACCGGTGACAGGCTGTTCGCGCTCTGCATCGTTGTCGTCTGTGCCACAAACGGCTGTCTCCATCGGTAGAGCGGCGTCGTGAGTGCGTCAAGCAGCGTATTCCCCATAAGGAGAAGGGAGGAACCAAGGAAACGACGGCGGGGAAATCTCACGGTCGGAACCGCGAGGACCGCAACCCATGGTTGCGAGGGAAAGCTCGGTCGGAACAATTCTCTAAAACCGGCGGCATTCCTATTACTCTCGGTGAGTCGCGATTTTCGAAAATGTGCGGGGGACTATACCGGCGGCCTCCTGCACGGCGATGATGCGATTGATTGGGAGGTCTTTCAGTACATCGTCCTGGCCGCTCGGCCATTTGATTTCGAGCTTATCAATGCGCTGCATGGAGCGCAATCCGAAGTGGATTCTCGTGTCGCTTGCAGACATGTAACTCGCTCCACCGGCCGCCTGCTTCACTTGGCTGAAGCCTTCAGAGGTTAGCTTCAACACGGCCCCTATGCCGTCACGGTTCGATCGGGTACCGATCAGTTTAACCTCAAGCCAGTTTTTTGCATTACCGCCATCGTTACGCATCAGTTGTGGATAATCCCCACGATTATTGGTGACGAAATCCATATCTCCGTCGTTATCGTAATCCGCCACGGCCAACCCACGGCCAACGACCGGGCGATTGAAGTCAGGTCCCAGGGAAGCCGATACTTTTTCGAACCTCCCCTTACCCAGATTTCGGAACATCAGCATTGGCTCGGCGTAGGATGTTTCGCTGTGATAAAGACTGACGTTGTCGAGCATGGCTCCGTTAAGCTGCAGAATGTCTGTCCAACCGTCGTTGTCGTAATCGATGAATTTCATAGCCACGCCGCTGAGCTGGCGCGTTCCGCTGCCGATGCCGGATGCGTAGGTGTCGTCGTCGAAGGTCCCATCGCGGTTGTTTCGGTACAGGCGATTGAGTTGCGAGTCAAGATGGGTAATGTAAATGTCCATCCATCCGTCGCCGTAGACATCGGCAGCGTCGATTCCCATACCTGCCTCGTAGCGGCCGTCCTCGCTTGCAGCCACGCCGGAAGAAAAAGACACGTCATTGAATGTTCCGTCATGGTTGTTGAGAAATAGTAGATTCGGCCAGCTGTCGTCAGCGATGGCAATGTCGGGCCAGCCGTCATTGTTGAAGTCCGCCAGCACCACCCCCATGCCCTTGGATTCTGGCTTGCCCACTCCGGAGAGGTTGCTCACATCGCTGAATGTTCCGTCGTGGTTGTTATGGTAGAGCTTCGTATGCTGCCCCTTGTAATTGTCCGGATGGCAGTAGGAGCGGTATCCTGGCCCGCGCTGACCGCACCATAGATTATTTTTGGGGCTCCAATCAATGTAGTTGGTGACGACAAGATCGAGCCAGCCGTCCTTGTCGTAGTCGAACCAGCCGGCGCTCGTCGACCAGCCACCTTCGTCGGCTACGCCCGCTTTCGCTGTGACATCGGTGAACGTGCCGTCCCGATTGTTGTGGTAAAGGATCGCCCGGCCGTAGCCGGTCACATAAAGGTCTGGATATCCGTCATTGTCAAAATCGCCGGCGGCGACCCCTTGACCGTAATGCCCCTCGCCGGCGAGGCCGGCTTTCGTGGTGACGTCTGTGAATGTCCCATCACCATTGTTGTGGTAAAGGGCGCTGCGCAACGGTTGCGGGGGCGTGTAGATATCAGTAGCCGCGGACTGTATGAAATAGAGATCCTGTAGGCCATCCTGATCGTAATCGATCCAGGCAACGCCGGTTCCCATCGTTTCCAGATAGTACTTTTCATCTGTCGCGGTGGCGTCTTGGCGGAAAGTGATCCCGGCCGATTCGCGAACGTCTTTAAAATGCACTCCGGTCGCCGTAGAAGCCAGTGTGCTGTTCCTGGAAAGAATGGCTCCGGCAAATATCAGGATCGTGGCCAGGAGTGCAATGAATTTAAGCAACGAGACGGGCTGATTCGAGAGACTCGATCGCATTGGGCCTGCAGCGTGGACCGCGTCCGTGGCAAACGGAATTGTTAAGCGATTCCTGTTGACACGTGTATTTCTCTGCTTATATAGTTCGCGTCGCGTACTATACAGAACTCTGTACAACTCTGCTGAGTATGTCATAAACGCCGGCATGTTCGTTTGCAAAGGATGGTGACGGCCGTGTGGCCACTACTCCGAGACATTTAACCGGAGCGGATCCAGGGAGGAGAAGTTTGTGCAAATGCAACGAGCAGTTAAATCGGGTCTGGTATTTGTAATTGCAACCATGCCGGCTCTTGCAGGTCAGGCCAATCCGCCCGCTGCAACGGCCTCTGCCAGCCAACCTCCGCCTGTGCAGTTGACCGCCGAGCAGGATCGCCAGAGGATGATGGATCTGCTCCATATCACTTCTCTCCGGCCTGGCGCCGATAACAAAGATCCCAACTCGCCCAATGCGGTGAATTACGACGAATCCAAGGCTAACCCCTATCCCAACCTGCCCGATCCGCTGGTCTTAAACGACGGAAAGAAGGTGACTACGGCGGAGATGTGGTGGAAACAGCGCCGTCCGGAGATTGTGGAATATCTCGATCGAGAGATCTATGGACGTATGCCCAGGAATACTCCGAAGGTGAACTGGGAAGTTACCAGCGAGACCAGGGCAATGGTGGGAGACGTTCCGGTGGTCACGAAGGAACTCATCGGTCACGTCGACAATTCATCTTACCGGCTGGTGACCGTAAATATTCAATTGACCTTGACCACTCCGGCCAATGCCACCCGTCCGGTCCCGGTGATGCTGCAGTTCACCTACGATCCCAAGGTGATGGCAGCTCTGCGGGCTCGTATGGCGGCAAATCAAACGGCTCCCCCGCCTTTCCCCGGTCCGACCTGGCAGGAACAGGTGATCGCTAAAGGATGGGGCTACGCGACCTTCATCCCTACTACGGTACAAGCGGACAACGGCGCTGGCTTGACGGAAGGCATCATCGGTCTCATGAACAAGGGGCAGCCGCGCAAGCCCGACGACTGGGGAGCGTTGCGCGCCTGGGCTTGGGGCGCCAGCCGTGTCCTCGACTACTTTGAAACCAACAAGTCCATCGACGCTAAACAAGTCGGGCTTGAGGGTCACTCTCGCTACGGCAAAGCCACGATCGTTGCCATGGCGTATGACCAGCGCTTCGCTATCGCATACGTTAGTTCTTCTGGCGAAGGGGGCACCAAGCTCCTCCGCCGCAACTTCGGCGAGCTGGTGGAGAACGTCGCCGCCCCCAATGAATATCACTGGATGGCGGGCAATTTTCTTAAATACGCCGGTCCGCTGCACTGGAACGATCTACCCATCGATGCTCACGATTTGATTGCGCTGTGTGCGCCACGCCCCGTCTTTATCAGCGGAGGAGCCGCGCCGGGAGATGCATGGGTAGACGCCAGGGGAATGTTCATGTCTGAAGTGGCGGCCGGATCGGTCTACCGGTTGCTGGGGAAAAAGGGGCTGACGGTCTCCGATTTTCCCCCCATGGACACCGCCGTAATTGACGGTGACCTGGGCTTCCGCCAACACCACTATGGCCACACGGACGCTCCCAATTGGCCGACGTTTCTCACCTTCGCCAGTCGCTATATCAAGCAAACGCCCACGGCGCCGACAAGCGCAATGCGATAAAGAGAAATGTGGATTCGAGAGCCGCGCTGCTGGAAATTTGTTCGGAGGAGTCGATGAAATTTAAGTCCGTGATTGTCACCGTCGTGGTCGCCACAGCGCTCAGCGCGCAGGAACAAAAGGCGCCCACCGGATATACTGACACGCCCACGATTCCAGGCAGCAAGTGGCGCGTCCACGACGATGCGCGTCCACGCCCGCCGGTCATCACGCCTGGCACGAGCAGCACGGAAGACATGCCTGGTAAGCCGCCCTCCGATGCCGTCGTGCTCTTTGATGGCACAAGTTTAGCGGCGTGGCGCACGGAAAAGGGCGAACCGGCGAAATGGAAAGTCGAGAACGGTTACATGGAAGTAGTTCCCGGGAGCGGAGACATATGGACCAAAGAAGAGTTCGGCGACAGCCAGCTCCATGTCGAGTTCCGCACTCCTTCGCCGCCCAAAGGTGACAGCCAGGGACGGGGCAACAGCGGCGTGCTTCTTTACGGCATATACGAAATACAGGTGCTCGACAGCTTCAACAATCTTACCTATGCCGATGGACAGGCATCGGCCATCTACGGTCAGTCACCACCATTGGTGAATGCCTCCCGCCCCCCTGGGGAATGGCAAGTTTACGATATCGTCTATACCGGCCCGCGCTTCAAG
>JBARKD010000645.1:0-2935 GCA_049800615.1 Acidobacteriaceae bacterium
GCATCGGCCGTCTACGGTCAGTCACCGCCGCTGGTCAATGCTTCCCGCCCTCCCGGGGAAGGGCAAGTCTACGACATCGTTTATACCAGCCCACGCTTCAAGGACGGAAAAGTGGACGTGCCCGGCTATGTCACCATCTTCCACAACGGAGTGATCACGCAGAATCACACCGAGCTTCTCGGAGCCACCGGACATCGCTCGCTCCCTCGGTTAGTCGTGCATGGACCCCAGGGTCCAATCAGATTGCAGGATCACCACAACCCGATGCGCTATCGCAATATCTGGATTCGCCCCCTGGGTGAGGTCAAGTGAGATCCGCAATGGGTCTCTCACTTCGCAAGGCCGGCTAGAACGATGGCAGACGCATCGGCCGGACTCAAACCACGAGCGACTTGCTGAAAAGCGTAGCGCGAGGCGTCAACATCACGCGAGATGCTCTTCAAAAGCAACATGCTCCCGTTGAGGTGTACTCGAATTTTAGTCGTTGCCCATTGGGTGGGAGAAACTT
The DNA here is from genome assembly GCA_049800615.1 of Acidobacteriaceae bacterium. GTDB lineage: Bacteria > Acidobacteriota > Terriglobia > Terriglobales > Acidobacteriaceae > PALSA-350. Next base: position 509 of record JBARKD010000645.1, read on the forward strand.
TTTCGCGCGCAAGAAAGAAGTGGGTTTCCTCACTTAGCTGGCCGAGGATACCATAGCCAAACTCCACTCGATGCTCAAGATGCGCATCAAGCTCGCACAGTCTCATCTCCGGCGCCTGAACGAGCAGAACACCTGACATAGCATGTACGACGCGGTCCTGATAATTCCTTTCCTTGAACGATGGGTTCGGTTGGAAAGCAATGCGAATAGATTCGCCATCGAAGCCTATGATTTTGAACAAAAAAATACTTGGGAGTTCCGCGAGCAGCTCAGGCATTCGTGCTTCATCCTGTTGGCGGCGCCGCCTCTCACGGCGGAATTCATCAGGATGCCTGGCCAGGTATGCGATCCGTTTGCTTTCTTCCATCTCGCGGTTGATGGATAACGGCCTGCCATCTTCCGAGATAAGGCGGGGAAGCGAACCATCTTGCGTTTCGACAACCAGTTCTTCCCAAAGGTGGCCGTTGGTGCGACCTGACCTCTCCCGGTTTCTGTAGAGGAAGTTCGCGCGGCTCCTCCAGGCTGCAGTCTCAGCCTGAACCATCCGATTCACAATATCGGCCGCCCGAGGCGGCGCATTTTCCTGGGCTCGTATAGCGGTGCACACCATGAGCTGTTGCAAAAGAAGAAAGAGGACAGCGCCTCCCAGGAAAGGAGTGCCGCTGGAGATCATAACGACTCTTGTGGTTTTCACATATGACGCCAAGTCATCTCCACGCGCACCGGAATCTCGTTTTTGATAGGTACTGTCAGGAACGATGGGCGATCAATCTTGAAATCGGAACACGTGGCCGGGATGATCCCCGATATCTTCACCTGGTCGCCTTGGTTCACCCGCTGGAAGGCCACATGCTTGTACTGCGCGGTCTGGCCCGCGAATTGCACTTCCAAATCGGCGTAAACGGTTGCAGAGCTGGTTTCCGCCTCGGGAAAGCGGGTGCGAACCAAAACCATGGGAAACTGCGCCCCGCGAACGTCTTCGATCATGTGCAGATCGCGGTTGCTGTCTCCGGAATCGAATGACTTGACCGGCGCCGCGATCAGGAAATCACATTCTCCCGCATGGCAAATCCCTTTGCCTTTCGCCCCGTGACTAACGCCTTCGACTTCATGCATCGGGTGAATGACATGATAGGTGAGGGTCGATTGTTCCATAACCCACTGGGTGTCTGTCTGGGCGGCCGTTTGCAATGCCGCAACCAGCAACGGGACCAGGACTGGAACAAGGATTCGCTTCATGGTTGCTCCCAAAATTTCCAATGGATCGGCCACGATACGGATACAATCGCGGCTCCATATGCCACAGCCGTCACATAAGCGGCGGCGCCATGCTGTGAGGCAATTCCATGGACCTTTTCCCCTGCATTTTCCTGCTTGTAGGCCGCGATCCCTAGCGCGGGTGTCAGAATCATACCCGGGCCGTGAACCCACTCGAGAGCGCGGTGGATACGTATGGCCCCTTTCGATTTAACCTCCGGAACCTTTGGGGCAAAAATGGAATAGTAAGCGGTTGTCCAATAGAGCCCCGTGGTCAGGCTGCCCAGCGCGATATGGAAATCCAGGTTGGCCTGTGTCGGCTCCGTGATTACTTCCCCCTTTTTCCCTTTTGCCTTGGCCTGGGGACCGGTGATAAGGCTTGCGGCCATCGGAATCGCCGTAATCAGACCAAGCGTTTGATGGACCTTGAGCATGTGGGTTCGTTTCTCAAGCAATGCCTGCATCTGCGCATTAGCCTTCGTCTGTTGTGGAGTAAAGCCGAGATCCTCAAGCGAAGGAGTTGTCGTAGTGTCCTGAGGCCCGCCTGGCAAATTGGCCTGGGGTGCGTCCGGTGGCTGCTTCTCTGGGGCTTGCTCAACCGGCCCAGAATTCAAGTTGATGTTCAACGCATTCGGCTTGTCGGTGGTGAGAGTTACTCTGGCAGATCTGCTGGCTAAGCCCTCCGCTGAAACCGTAACCTCATAGTCCCCTGGCTCGAGGTTGGGCAGGGAGTAACGCCCAAACGAGTCAGTTTGTGTCTCGGTAGATTTCCCGGTCTGTAAATTCCTGGCCGAGATTCTGGCGTTCGATTCGGCTTTGTGAGCTGGGCCCGTAACGGTCCCGGATAACATGGCCGTGGTCTGTGCCCGCAGCAGACACGGGAGCAGGAGAGAAAGTACAACTGCCATCAAGCGAAGAACGAGCTTCGCCGTGTCCACCTTCATCGGGCGATCACCTTTTCCAACCGAAAGTAATTCGAGCGCATGGTTCAGACTCGTTTTAATCTTAATCAGTTAAGACATAAAAATGAACGATCGATGGATAAAAATTTGCCGAGGGTCCAACCAGAAGCCGCAGACCCATATATGAGACAAGGTCTAGCCTGAGCGCCACCACTCTGACCGTAGGTCCACGCCTTCCGTTACTTCTGAGGGGACGCCGGGCGTTGGC